>NZ_WIVZ01000029.1:0-71442 GCF_009600325.1 Pseudomonas sp. FSL R10-2189 | reverse complement strand
GGCCTCGGCAGCAGGGGCAGCCGCTGGCTTTTCAGCCGCCGCAGCCGGCGCCGGTGCGGCCGCTTCAGGGGCAGGTGCAGCGCCGCCTTCAGCTTCCAGCTCAAGCAGTTCGTCGCCTTCTTTCAAGCGGTCGCCCAGCTTTACTTTCAGGCTTTTGACGATACCGGCTTTAGGCGCAGGGATTTCCATGCTCGCCTTGTCCGATTCCAGCGTCAGAATGCTCTGATCAGCTTCGACACGGTCACCGACCTTTACAAACAGTTCGATGACTTCACCGTCACCGCTGCCGATGTCAGGTACTCGAATGAGTTCGCTCACAAAAATTCTCCTCAGCAGTCCAGTGGGTTGCGTTTTTCCGGGTTGATACCGAACTTGACGATAGCGTCTGCAATCACCTTAGGTTCGATTTCACCACGGTCAGCCAGAGCTTCCAGGGCTGCCAACACCACGAAGTGACGGTCTACTTCAAAGAAGTGACGCAGTTTTTTGCGGCTGTCGCTGCGGCCGAAACCGTCAGTGCCCAGCACTTTGAATTCCTTGACCGGTACCCACTGACGAATCTGTTCAGCGAACAGCTTCATGTAGTCGGTAGAAGCAATCACCGGACCTTTACGGCCAGTCAGGCACTCTTCAACGAAGGTGCGCTGTGGCTTCTGGCCAGGGTGCAGGCGGTTGTGACGCTCAACGGCCAGGCCGTCGCGACGCAGTTCGTTGAAGCTGGTAACGCTCCATACGTCAGCGCCGACGTTGAACTCTTCACGCAGGATTTTCGCCGCTTCACGCACTTCACGCAGGATGGTGCCGGAGCCCATCAGTTGTACGTGGTGAGCCGCTTCCTTGGTGTCTTCTTCCAGCAGGTACATCCCTTTGACGATGCCTTCCTCAACACCGGCCGGCATGGCAGGTTGCTGGTAAGACTCGTTCATCACGGTGATGTAGTAGAAGACGTCCTGTTGCTCTTCGGTCATCTTCTTCATGCCGTCCTGAATGATCACCGCCAGCTCATAGCCGTAGGTTGGGTCATAGGTGCGGCAGTTCGGGATGGTAGCGGCCAGGATGTGGCTGTGACCGTCTTCGTGTTGCAGGCCTTCACCGTTGAGCGTGGTACGCCCGGCGGTGCCGCCAATCAGGAAGCCACGGGTGCGGCTGTCGCCAGCGGCCCAGGCCAGGTCACCAATACGCTGGAAGCCGAACATCGAGTAGAAGATGTAGAACGGTAGCATTGGCTGGTTGTGGTTCGAGTACGAAGTACCGGCCGCGATGAAGGAGCTCATGGCGCCTGCTTCGTTGATGCCTTCTTCGAGGATCTGGCCCTTTTTGTCTTCCTTGTAGAACATCACCTGGTCTTTATCGACTGGCTCGTAGAGCTGGCCGACGGAGGAGTAGATGCCCAACTGACGGAACATGCCTTCCATACCGAAGGTACGGGCTTCGTCCGGGATGATCGGGACGATGCGCTGACCGATGTCCTTGTCCTTCACCAGCTGTGCGAGGATGCGCACGAACGCCATGGTGGTGGAAATTTCACGGTCGCCGGAACCGTCAAGGATGGCCTTGAGGGTGTCCAGTGGCGGAGTCGGAATGCTCAGGCTCTTGGCGCGACGCTGAGGTACGAAACCGCCCAGTGCAGTGCGGCGCTCGCTCAGGTAGCGGGCTTCGGCGCTGCCTTCTTCCGGTTTGAAGAATGGCAGGGACTCGATGTCTTCATCTTTGACCGGGATGTCGAAACGGTCACGGAACAACTTCAGGCTGTCGACATCGACTTTCTTGGTGTTGTGCGCCGTGTTTTTCGCTTCGCCAGCGCCAGTGCCGTAACCCTTGATGGTCTTGGCCAGGATGACGGTTGGCTGGTCTTTGTGGTTGACCGCTTCGTGGTACGCCGCGTAGACCTTGTACGGGTCGTGGCCGCCACGGTTGAGTTTCCAGATCTCGTCGTCGGACAAGTCAGCAACCATCGCCTTGAGTTCTGGCGTGTTGAAGAAGTGTTCACGTACGAACGCGCCGTCTTTGGCTTTGTAGTTCTGGTACTCGCCGTCGATGACTTCGTCCATGCGACGTTGCAGGATGCCGTCGACGTCTTTGGCCAGCAGCGGGTCCCAGAAACGGCCCCAGATGACTTTGGTCACGTTCCACTGAGCACCGCGGAACACGCCTTCGAGTTCCTGGATGATCTTGCCGTTGCCGCGAACCGGGCCGTCGAGGCGCTGCAGGTTGCAGTTGATGACGAAGATCAGGTTGTCGAGGTTTTCGCGGCCAGCCAGGGAGATGGCGCCCAGGGATTCCGGCTCGTCACACTCACCGTCGCCCAGGAAACACCAGACTTTTTGCTTGCCAGCAGGGATGTAACCACGCGATTCCAGGTACTTCATGAAACGCGCCTGGTAGATCGCCTGGATCGGGCCAAGGCCCATGGATACCGTCGGGAACTGCCAGAAATCAGGCATCAGCCAAGGGTGCGGGTAGGACGACAGGCCCTGACCGTCGACTTCCTGGCGGAAGTTGTTCATTTGATCTTCGCTGATGCGACCTTCCATGAACGCACGGGCGTAAACGCCTGGCGAGGTGTGACCCTGGAAGTAGATCAGGTCGCCGCCGTGTTCTTCGGTCGGAGCCTGGAAGAAGTAGTTGAAGCCGATGTCATACAGGGTTGCGCTGGAAGCGAAGCTGGAGATATGACCGCCCAGGTCAGAATCTTTCAAGTTCGTGCGCATAACCATAGCCATGGCGTTCCAGCGTACCAGCGAGCGAATGCGGCGTTCCATGAACAGGTCGCCAGGCATGCGTGCTTCGTGGGTAACAGGAATCGTGTTGCGGTATGGAGTCGTGATGGCGTACGGGAGTTGCGAACCGGTGCGAGTAGCGAGCTCACCCATACGGGTCATCAGATAGTGAGCACGGTCTTCGCCTTCTTTGTCGAGAACCGATTCCAGGGCGTCCAGCCATTCCTGGGTTTCGACGGGATCGAGGTCTTGCATGGCTTGCTCCAGGGCGGAAAGGCTTCCAGAATCGGTTGCCTGAGTTTGCGACTGGCCTTGTGGGCAGACGACATAAATTCTTGGATGACCGGAAGGTTGATTCCGGCGTTGTGTAGTTTTACTACAAATCGTTGCTCATTTCAGCCTTTCGAGTGTTTGACTCAGTAGTAAAACTACAGGGAAGCCTTCGAAGGTCACCTGTTGGGTTGTGCGATAAATCGATATTGTTGGTTCTGTGTTTGGTATTTGGCCGTTGCGACAATGTTTTTTTGCTAAAGAATCACGTTTTTAAGCTATTTATAACCTTTGTTCGACAGTCGGGTTTAACCGCTGTTTCTTCCAGTCACCGTACTCGGCAATACCATCGCCGATCAAGGATAGACCATGAGCCTTCCCTCGCTTGCCGCAATCCCCTCCCTTTTATTGCCCCTTGCCAGCCGCGCCGAGCAGTCCTGGCGCAGTGCCGTGGCCGGTCTGGAAGGCGAACAGGGACTCGACGAATGGTCGTCTGAACGCTGGTCAGACTTTGCCCGGGTGAGTGCGGCAAGCGACTTCTTTATTGAACAGGTGTTACGTGACCCTTTGATGTTGCTGGAACTGGTGAGCTGGGGTGAACTGGACCGCAGCTTCGCCCCCGGCGAGTTGTGCGGGCAGATTGCCGAAGCCGCCCAGCAGGCGCAAACCGACGAAGAACTGGGCCGCGCCCTGCGCCGCCAGCGCACGCGCCAGCAAGTGCGGATTATCTGGCGTGATTTGACCCGCCAGGCCGACCTGATAGAAACCTGCCGCGATTTGTCGGACATGGCCGATGCGAGCATTGATCAAGCCTACCGCTGGTTGTATGAGCGCCATTGCCAGCAGTTCGGCACGCCCATCGGGCACCGCAGCGGCGAGCCGCAATCGATGGTGATTTTGGGCATGGGCAAGCTCGGCGCCGTCGAACTGAACCTGTCGTCGGATATCGACCTGATTTTCGCCTATCCCGAGGGCGGCGAAACCGTTGGCGCCAAGCGCCCGCTGGATAACCAGGAGTTCTTTATTCGCCTGGGCCAGCGCTTGATCAAGGCGCTGGACCCGATGACCGTCGACGGTTTTGTGTTTCGCGTTGACATGCGCCTGCGGCCGTACGGCTCGTCGGGCGCGCTGGTGCTGAGCTTTAACGCGCTGGAGCAGTATTACCAGGACCAGGGCCGCGACTGGGAACGCTACGCGATGATCAAGGCGCGGGTGGTGGCCGGTGATCAGGTGGCTGGCGCGCAGTTGCTCGACTTGCTGCGCCCGTTTGTCTATCGGCGCTACCTCGACTTCTCGGCCATCGAAGCGCTGCGCACCATGAAGCAGTTGATCCAGCAAGAAGTACGGCGCAAAGGCATGGCCGACAACATCAAGCTGGGCGCGGGCGGGATTCGTGAAGTCGAGTTTATTGCCCAGGCGTTCCAGTTGATCCACGGCGGGCGCGACCTCAGCCTGCAACAGCGGCCGCTGCTTAAAGTGCTGAGTATCCTTGAGGGGCAAGGCTACCTGCCGGCTGCGGTGGTCAATGAGTTGCGCGAAGGCTATGAATTTTTGCGTTACACCGAGCACGCGATCCAGGCCATTGCCGACCGTCAGACGCAAATGCTCCCGGACGGCGAACAGGATCAGGCGCGCATCGCCTTTATGATGGGCTTTGACACGTGGGCGCAGTTCCATGAGCAACTGATGGCGTGGCGTGGGCGTATCGACTGGCATTTCCGTCAGGTCATTGCCGACCCGGACGAGGAAGAAGACCTCGACGAAGGCGAGCTGATCGTCGGCGGCGAGTGGTTGCCGTTGTGGGAAGAAGTCCAGGATGACGCAGCAGCCTGTGCGCAACTAGAAGAAGCCGGGTTTGTCGATGCGCCCAAAGCCTTGAAACAACTGGCCAACCTGCGTTCCAGCCCGCAGTTGCGCGCCATGCAGCGTTTGGGCCGTGAGCGTCTGGATGCGTTTATCCCGCGTTTGCTGGCGCAGGCGGTGGAACATGCCAACCCGGACCTGGTGCTGGAGCGTGTGTTGCCGCTGGTTGAGGCCGTGGCCCGACGGTCGGCGTATCTGGTGTTGCTGACCGAAAACCCGGACGCACTGCGCCGTCTGCTGACTTTGTGCGCGGCCAGCCCGTGGATCGCCGAGCAAATCACCCGCTTCCCGCTGCTGCTCGATGAGTTGCTCAACGAAGGGCGCCTGTTCAAGCCACCGTTGGCGCCCGAGTTGGCCGCCGAGTTGCGCGAGCGGCTCACGCGCATCCCCGAGGACGACCTTGAACAGCAGATGGAAGCGCTGCGTAACTTCAAACTGGCGCACCGCCTGCGGGTTGCGGCCTCAGAAATCGCCGGCAGCTTGCCGCTGATGAAGGTCAGCGATTACCTGACCTGGCTGGCCGAGGCGATTCTGGAGCAAGTGCTGGCCCTGGCCTGGCGCCAAACCGTGGCCAAGTACGGCACGCCGCAGCGGGCGGACGGCAGCCTGTGCGACCCCGGCTTTATTATTGTGGGCTACGGCAAAGTCGGCGGTATCGAGTTGGGCCACGGCTCGGACCTGGACCTGGTGTTTATCCATGACGGCGACCCCAACGCCGAAACCGACGGCGCCAAGCCCATCGACAGCGCGCAGTTCTTCACCCGGCTGGGCCAGCGGATCATCCATTTGCTCACCGCGCAAACCAACTCCGGCCAGCTCTATGAAGTCGACATGCGCCTGCGTCCGTCAGGCGCTTCCGGGTTGTTGGTCAGCTCGCTCGGGGCCTTTGAGCGCTATCAACAGAACGAAGCCTGGACCTGGGAGCATCAAGCGCTGGTGCGGGCGCGGGTGCTGGTGGGCTGCAAGCAGGTCGGCGCGGCCTTTGAAGCCGTGCGGGCGCAGGTGTTGGGCCGCGAGCGGGATTTGCCGACGCTGCGCCAGGAAGTCAGCGAGATGCGCGCCAAAATGCGCGACAACCTGGGCACCCGGCTGACCGCTGCCGGGACGGCGCAGAATGCCTTCGAGGCCACGGTGCCGTTCGACCTCAAGCAGGACGCCGGAGGTATCGTCGATATTGAATTTATGGTGCAATACGCGGCCCTGGCGTGGTCCAGGGAACACCCGGAACTGCTGCGCTATACCGATAACATCCGCATTCTGGAAGGGCTGGAACAGGCCGGGCTGATGCCCGCCAGTGATGCCAGCCTGTTGCGTGAGGCGTACAAAGCCTTCCGCGCCGTCGCCCACCGCCAGGCCTTGCAAAAGGAAGCCGGGGTGGTCAGCGGCGACCAATTGGTGGAAGCGCGACGAGATGTTCGGCGTATATGGGCGCAACTGGGCTTGAGCTAAGCTACGGCTAGCAATTACAGCGGGGAGGCAAGCGTCTGAAGCCGTCAGTAAGTGAACGTTACCTACTGTAGGAGCGAGCTTGCTCCTACCAGTGTGGTGGTGGCTTGACTGACGAGCATCAGGCCACTGCCTCCCTTGCTTGTTTATGGAAACTTATGAATATTTTGATCGTTGGGCCCAGCTGGGTCGGTGACATGGTGATGGCGCAGACACTGTTCCAGTGCCTGAAAAAGCGCCACCCACAGTGCGAAATCGATGTGCTGGCCCCCGAGTGGAGCCGGCCCATCCTTGAGCGCATGCCTGAAGTTCGCAAGGCCTTGAGCTTCCCGCTCGGCCATGGCGCGCTGGAACTGGCCACGCGACGCAAGATCGGCAAGTCCCTCAAGGGCCAATACGATCAGGCCATTTTGCTGCCCAACTCGTTGAAGTCGGCGCTGGTGCCGTTTTTCGCCGGTATTGCCAAGCGCACCGGCTGGCGCGGCGAGTTCCGTTACGGGCTGCTCAATGATGTGCGCACGCTGGACAAACAACGCTACCCGTTAATGATTGAGCGCTTTATGGCGCTGGCCTATGAGCCGGGTGCCGACCTGCCCAAGCCGTATCCGCGCCCCGATCTGCAAATCGAGCCGCAAAGCCGCGAGGCCGCCCTGAGCAAGTTCGGCCTGGCGCTGGACCGTCCGGTGCTGGCGCTGTGCCCCGGCGCCGAGTTTGGCGAGTCCAAACGCTGGCCGTCCGAGCATTACGCCAAAGTCGCCGAGCAAAAGATCCGAGAAGGCTGGCAAGTGTGGCTGTTTGGTTCGAAAAACGATCACAGCGTCGGTGAAGACATCCGCGCCCGTTTGATTCCGGGCCTTCGCGAAGAGTCCGTCAACCTCAGCGGTGAAACCTCACTGGCCGAAGCCATTGACCTGCTGTCGTGCGCAGACGCCGTGGTGTCCAACGATTCCGGGCTGATGCACGTGGCCGCGGCGCTCAATCGCCCGCTGGTGGCGGTGTACGGTTCGACCTCGCCGGGCTTTACCCCGCCGTTGGCCGACCAGGTTGAAGTGGTGCGTCTGGGCCTGGAATGCAGCCCGTGCTTTGAGCGCACCTGCCGTTTCGGCCACTACAATTGCTTGCGCGAACTGATGCCGGCGCCGGTGATTGAAGCCTTGCAACGCCTGCAGGTCACCCCGGTCGAGGTCAACTAGGTGCGTGTTCTGTTGGTGAAAACCTCATCCCTTGGGGATGTGATTCATGCCTTGCCGGCGCTGACCGATGCGGCCCGGGCCATTCCGGGCATCACCTTTGACTGGGTGGTGGAAGAAGGCTTTGCTGAAATCCCGACCTGGCACCCGGCCGTGGGCAAAGTGATTCCGGTGGCGATCCGCCGCTGGCGCAAAAACATCTGGGAAACCCTCAAGAGCGGCGAGTGGAAGCGCTTCAAGCAAGCCCTGCGCGCCGAAAAATATGATCTGGTTATCGACGCCCAAGGGCTGGTCAAAAGTGCTTTTTTGACCCGCTACGTCAAGGCGCCGGTGGCCGGGCTGGACAAACACTCCGCCCGTGAGCCGCTGGCCAGCCACTTTTATCAGCGCCGCCTGGCCGTGGCCCGTGGGCAGCATGCGGTCGAGCGTTTGCGCCAATTGTTTGCCGTCGCGCTGGGCTATGACCTGCCCAAAGGGCTGGGCGATTACGGCCTCGATGTTGAGCGCCTGGTTGAATTACCGCGTAACAAACCCTATGCAGTGTTCTTGCATGGCACCACGTGGGACACCAAACACTGGCCCGAAACCTACTGGCGCGATTTGACGGTGCGCATGGGCCATTTGGGCCTCGAAGTGCGCCTGCCGTGGGGCAACCCGGCTGAAAAGGCCCGTGCTGAACGCATTGCCAGCGGTCTGAAAAACGCCGTGGTCCTGCCCAAACTGAACCTTGCAGGCGTGGCCAAAGTGCTGGCCAATGCCAGCGCATGCGTGGCGGTGGACACCGGGCTGGGGCATTTGGCAGCAGCACTGGATGTGCCGACCATTTCCCTGTTTGGCCCCACCAACCCAGGGCTTACGGGCGCGTACGGCAAGGTGCAGATCCACCTGGCCAGCGATTTCCCGTGTGCGCCGTGCCTGCAGAAAAAATGCACTTACCAGCCGACTGCACAGGACCAGCAGCGGTTTGATCTGAAAAACGAGTGGCCGTTGTGCTTCACTCGTCTGAACCCTGAGCGTGTCGCAAGTCGATTAAGCACGTTGTTACTGGCTGAGGAACTGCGCTGATGCAACTGGCTTTTGTGCTGTACAAATACTTCCCGTTTGGCGGGCTGCAACGCGATTTCATGCGCATTGCGCTGGAGTGCCAGAAGCGTGGGCACCAGATCCGTGTGTACACGATGATCTGGGAAGGCGATATCCCGCCCGGCTTCGAAGTGCTGGTGGCGCCGGTCAAGGCGTTCCATAACCACACCCGTAACGAAAAAATGCTCGCCTGGATGCAGGCCGATCTGGCCAAGCGCCCGGTCGACCGTCTGATTGGCTTCAATAAAATGCCCGGCCTGGACGTGTACTACGCCGCCGACGGCTGCTTTGAAGACAAGGCGCAAAACCTGCGCCACTCGTTCTACCGCTTCTTCAAGCGCTACAAGCACTTTGCTGAATACGAGCGCGCGGTGTTCGACAAGAACGCCAAGACGGAAATCCTGATGATTTCTGAGGTCCAGCAGCCGCTGTTCATCAAACATTACGACACCCCATTGCAGCGCTTCCATTTGCTGCCGCCGGGCATTGCGCTGGACCGTCGTGCGCCGCCGAATGCGGCTGAGATTCGCGCCGAGTTCCGCCGCGAATTCAACCTGACCGACGACGACCTGTTGCTGGTGCAAATCGGCTCGGGGTTCAAGACCAAAGGCGTCGACCGCAGCCTCAAAGCCCTCGCGGCGTTGCCGTCCGAGCTTAAAAAGCGCACCAAACTGTTGGTGATTGGCCAGGACGACCCCAAGGTTTTTCAATTGCAAAGCGCCACATTGGGGCTGGGCGAGCACGTGCAGTTTCTTAAAGGGCGCAGCGACATCCCGCGCTTCCTGCTGGGCGCTGACGTGCTGATCCACCCGGCCTACAACGAAAACACCGGCACCGTTCTGCTTGAAGCCTTGGTGGCGGGTTTGCCGGTATTGGTCAGCGCGGTGTGTGGCTATGCCCATTACATCAGCGACGCCGATGCGGGCCTGGTGCTGGACGAACCGTTCGAACAGACGCAACTCAATGATTATCTGACCCACATGTTGTCCGACGATGCTGCGCGCGCGGCCTGGAGCCAAAATGGCCTGGCCTACGCGCAGACGGCCGACCTCTATAGCATGCCGCAGCATGCTGCGGATGTGATTCTGGCGGAGCAACACTGATGAAACTGATACTTGCCGAACCTTTCAAACGCTTGTGGGATGGGCGCGATGCGTTCACCGAAGTCGAGCAGTTGAGCGGTGAGGTTTACCGCGAACTGGACGGCCGCCGTACCTTGCGTACGGAAGTCGACGGGCGCGGTTACTTTGTGAAGATCCACCGTGGCATTGGTTGGGGAGAAGTGTTCAAAAACTTGCTCACCGCTAAACTGCCGGTGCTCGGTGCCGGCCAGGAATGGCGGGCGATCAAGCGTTTGCACGAAGTCGGTGTGCCGACCATGACCGCTGTGGCCTATGGCGAGAAGGGCAGCAACCCGGCCCAGCAACACTCGTTCATCATCACTGAAGAGCTGGCGCCGACCGTCAGCCTTGAAGACTTCAGCCTCAATTGGCTCAAGCAGCCGCCGCAGCCCAGGCTCAAGCGTGCGTTGATCGCCGAAGTGGCACGCATGACCGGCATGATGCACCGCGCGGGCGTTAACCACCGCGATTGCTACATCTGCCACTTCTTGTTGCACACCGACACGCCGGTGACCGCTGACAACCTGCGCCTGTCGGTCATCGACCTGCACCGCGCCCAGACCCGCGCCGTGATCAGCCGCCGCTGGCGCAACAAAGACCTGGCCGCGCTGTACTTTTCGGCGCTGGACATTGGCCTGACCCAACGCGACAAACTGCGCTTTTTGCGCGGTTACTTCCAGATGCCGCTGCGCCAGATCCTGCGCGAAGAAGCGCGTTTGCTGGCCTGGCTCGAAGGCAAGGCGCAAAAACTCTACGAGCGCAAAGTGCGCTATGGAGATGCACTGTAATGGCGGGTTGGACTCTGGAACCCGCTTACCGCGCGTTGGCACATGATTTTGGCAGTCTCGATGCGGTGTTTGCCCTGCAAGGCGAACACCTGACCCGCGATCCGTTGTCGCAAGTGATCCGCGTCGAGCGTGATGGCGTCAATTACTACGTCAAGCGCTACACCGGCGCGGGCAAAGGGCTGCGCCGCTATCTGGGGCGCCCGCGGGTGAAGTCCGAATGGCAGAACCTCAAGCGTTTTGCCAAGTGGGGCATCCCGACCGCCGAAGTAGTGGCCTGGGGCCTGGAGCGTAAATGCTTTGCCTACGCCCGTGGCGCGATGATTACCCGCGAACTGCCCAACACCCGCGATTTGTCGGAGTTGGCGGACAACAACGACCCGCTGCTCAAGGACCGTGCCTGGGTCGATGGTGTCAGCCGCCAACTGGCGCGCTACACCAAGACCATGCACGACCATCGCTTTACCCATAACGATTTGAAGTGGCGCAACCTGCTGATCGACGATCAGGCGCGTCTGTACTTGATCGACTGCCCCAACGGCGACTTCTGGCGCGGTTTCTGGCTCAAGTACCGGATCACCAAAGACTTGGCGTGCCTCGACAAAGTGGCCAAATACCACCTGACAGCCACCCAGCGTTTGCGGTTTTATTTTCAATACACCGGGCGCACCACACTCAACGCGGCGGACAAAGAGCGGGTCCGCCATATCGTGCGTTTTTTTGAGGGCCGGGAATGACTGATTTTTTGGCAGGAGCCGAACGGGGTTTGCTGGAACGCAATGGATTGGCGGACTTCGACGCCCTGTGGAACCTGCAACTGGACGCGGTCGATGAGCCCAACACCAGCCGTGGCGGCTGGAGCACGGTGTTTCGCATGGACCTCGAAGGCCAGGGCTTTTACCTCAAGCGCCAGAGCAATTACCTGACCCGTACCTTGCACAGCCCGTTGGGCGAGCCGAGCTTTGCCCGCGAGTTTCGCAATATCCAGCGTTACCAGCAGTTGGGCATTCCGGCGCTGGAAGCGGTGTTCTTTGGTGAGCGTAAAGTCGCTGGCGAGCGTCGGGCTATTCTGATGACCCGCGCGTTGGACGGCTGGAACGACCTCGATTCCCTGCTCGAACACTGGCCTCAATTGACCCACGCGCAGCAGCAAGCGATCTTGCGCACCTGCGGTCAGTTGGCGCGTCAACTGCACGCTGCGCGTCAGGTGCATGGCTGTTTTTACCCCAAGCACATCTTCTTGCAGGCAGACGGCGAGGGCTATCGCGCCCAGTTGATCGACCTGGAAAAAACCCGGCCCTTGCTGCTGGGCCAGCGTGACCGGGTCAAAGACATCGAGCCGTTGTTGCGCCGGGCTCAGGTCTGGAACGCCGATGACGTGCGCACGCTGCTTGCGGCGTACCTCGAACAGCCGGTCGAGAGCGGTTTGGTCGATGCCTGGTTTGAGCGTTTGAATGTTCGTCGCAGCCACAAGGAGAGCCGCTGATGCGCTTGTCCGAATTGCAAAAGGCCGGGCGCACGCCGTCGTTGCCGCTGAGCATTGAACTGGCTGACGCCGCCGGGCCTGCGCAATTGCAACTGTTGAGCCTGCTGCGGGTGTTGCCGGGGCAGCGCTACGTGGGTGCCGGGGTGTGGCGCGGGCGTACCGTGCTGGCCAAATTAATGGTCGGCAGCAAGGCGGCGCGCAACTTTCAGCGAGAACTGACGGGTGTGCGCCTGTTGGCAGAGCAAGGCCTGACCACGCCGCAACTGCTGGCCGACGGTCTGCAAGAAGGCGAGGGCGGCTGGCTGCTGTTTGAGTTTCTTGAGGGTGCGCAAAGCCTGGGCGATGCCTGGAACGCAGTTGCGGCGTTGCCGGTGTTGGCCGACGAGCAACAGGCGGTGCTGGCCGAGGCGCTGGAAGCGATCGGGCAGATGCACCTCAAGGGCCTGTGGCAAGAAGACCTGCACCTGGACAACCTGCTGCGCTGCAACGGCAAACTGTATTTGATCGACGGCGCAGGTATTTGCGTTGAAGAGGCGGGCAAACCGCTGTCGCGGCAAAAAGTGCTGGAAAACCTTGGGGTGTTCTTCGCTCAACTGCCTAAAAGCCTTGAGCCGTTTATCGAAGAACTGCTGGTGCATTACCTGCTAAGCAACGGCGAACACGCCTTGCCACTGGAGGCACTGCTCAAGCAGGTCGAAAAAGTCCGCGCCTGGCGCCTCAACGACTTCATGAACAAAGTAGGCCGCGACTGCACCTTGTTCAGCGTGCAAAGCGGGGCGTTTGCCTTGCGCGCATTTGCCCGCGAAGAAGAAACGGCGATGTTGCCCGTCGTGACCAAAGCCGATGCGTTGCTCGATCAGGGCCATCTGTACAAAACCGGCGGCGCGGCCAGCGTGGGCAAGGTTGAAGTGGCGGGCCGCAGCCTGGTGGTCAAGCGCTACAACATCAAAGGCTTTGCCCACTGGCTTAAACGCTTTTGGCGCCCGAGCCGGGCATGGCATTCATGGCAGGAAGGCAATCGGCTGCTGTTTCTCGGCATCGCCACGCCCAAGCCGCTGGCGCTGCTGGAAACCCGCTTTTTGTGGTTGCGTGGCAAGGCGTATCTGGTCACCGAATACCTGCCCGGCCCGGACATCATCGAGCGTTTTGCGCCGTATCAAGACAGTGGCGACGCCCCGCAAGCCGAATTGCAGGCACTGGACCAGTTGTTTGCCGACCTGATTCGCGAGCGCATCAGCCACGGCGACCTTAAAGGCCATAACGTGTTCTGGGCGGACGGGCGCTGGGCCTTGATTGACCTGGACTCCATGTGCCAGCACTCATCGCCAGGCAGCTTCGCCACGGCCTACGCCCGCGACCGCGCGCGCTTTATGCGCAACTGGCCAGCGAGCAGCGCGTTGCATCACGTGATTGATGAGCGTTTGCCCAAAGCGGTGTAACCCAGCTCTGTGGGCGCTGCTGCCCCGTCTTCGACGCCGCGTTGTCGCGCAGCAAACAGGCCACCGATAATCGACAGCATCCTCCAATCGGTTCCCTCTCCTTCGGGAGAGGGCTAGGGTGAGGGGGCTCTTGGATCAAGATCAAAAGATCGCGAGGCAAGCTCGCTCCTACAAGGTGTTTGGCGCGACTTAGAAGCTATATTGCGCCCCGGCGCCGGCGTACCACGAGCGGCCCGGTGCGGCTTCGTAGAAGCGGTTGTTGCCGTCGGCAACGATCACTGAGCCCACGTATTGGCGGTCCAGCAGGTTGTCCAGGCGCAAGGTCTGGTGGAAGGTCCAGTGATCAACCTTTTGCTCAAACTTCGCGCGCCAGTTGAACACGCTGTAGGCCGGTGCGGCTTTTTGCGTGTTGGTGTCTTCGACGTAGACCTTGCTGCGGTACATGCCTTCGATGGCGGTGCTGACCCAGTCGGCAGGTTTCCAGTTCACTTCGGCAAACAAAGTGGTCTGCGGCACGCCCGGCAGGTCGTTGCCTTTATCAATGAGGCCTTTGGGGCTGGTGAAGTCGCGGTCATAGGTGGCTTGCAGCCGGGTGTAGGCCAGGGTGGTGGTCCAGTCGTCGGCAAGCTGGCTTTCGACCCCCAGTTCGAAGCCGCGTCGCAGGGTGCGGCCCGCGTTCTGGTAGGTGGTGCGCCCGCCGGTATTGCTCAGCACCACCAGTTCGTCGGAGGTGGTGATCTGGAAGATGGCGGCATTGATGCGCGTGTTGGCGAGTTGAGCTTTCAAGCCCATTTCGTACTGCGTGCTTTCAGACGGTTTGAGGCCAAAGTTGAAGCCATTGCCGTTTGGCGAGTAGGCCAATTCCGCCTGAGTTGGTGTTTCAAAGCCTTTGCCCGCGCTGACATAACCATGCAGCTCTGGGGTGAAGGCGTACATCACACTCATCGAGGGCGTGGCTTTTTCGTAGCGCTTGGTGCCGCTGTCGTCGCCGTTGCTCAAAAATTGATCATGCACGTCCAGTTCCATGGTGCTGTAGCGCAGCCCGGCCTGGACGGTCCAGTTGTCGATGGCCCAGTTGGCCTGCACGTACGGGTCGAGGCTGCGGGCGGTGTCGATTTCGTCGCGCACCAGCGCGCCTTTCACGCCCAGTTGGTCGCCCACAAAGTTTTGATAGCCGTGGCGGCTGTCCCGGCTCTGGTCGTAGTCCAGCCCGCCAATCAGGGTCAGGTCGCCGGGCACGCTGTGTACCGGTTGCAGCCAGCGCAGGCTGCCGCCATAGAACTTGCGATCGAATTGCACCACGCCGCCGCCCTGGTTGTTGCCGGGCGTGCCTTTGGGGATCGCCAGGTACTGGATCACGCTGCGGGTGCCGTTGTAGGCATTGACCTGCAAGGTGGCATCGCCGAAGTAACGCTCGTAGTTCATGCCCACTTGTTGATGGTCGATGCTTTTACGGGTGTTGTAGGTCAGTGCCGCCGGTGTCACCGAACGTGGGTCGGCTTTGTAGGCTGCCCAGGTTTGCCCCAGCGGGTCTTGGGTGCCGTTTTGCTCCAGGCTGCTGTAAATCAGCGCCAGTTTGCTGTCTTCGTCGGGCTTTAAGTTGAGCTTGGCAAAGGTCTGGTCGCGGCGGGCGGCGCTGTGGTCGCGGTAGCCGTCGGTGTCCATGCGCGATGCGTCGAGCACAAAGCCTACGTCGTCTGTCGCGCCTTCGGCCGTGAGGTGGTTTTTGCTCATGCCGTCGCTGCCCACCAGGGTTTCGGCGCCGATGCGCGGCGGCCCTTCGCCATCGCGGGAGAACATTTGAATCACCCCGCCCGCATTGCTGCCGTACAGCGTGGCCGCCGGGCCGCGCAGCACTTCGATGCGCTCGGCGGTGTCGAGGTTAAAGGTCGCGGCCTGGCCTTGACCGTCCGGGGTGCTGGCCGGGATGCCGTCGGCAATCAGCTTGATGCCGCGCACGCCAAACGCCGAGCGTGCTCCAAACCCACGGGACGAGATTTGCAGATCCTGCGCGTAGTTCTGCCGGTTTTGCACCACCAGCCCCGGCACGCGGGACAGCACTTCTGAGGCATTGATGCCCAATTGGCCATCGCTGATCTGCTGCTGGTTGATGCTGTCGACCGAGTAAGGCAGATCAAAACTGGGGCTGGCGCTGCGCGAACCGGTAATGACGCTGGGGTCCAGTTCCAGGGTTTCGGCGAAGCTGGCGGGGGCGAGGCAAAGCCCCGGGAGCAACAGGGCAAAGCGGGCAGGAGCAAAAAAATTCATGGGCGGTATCGGGGTTCCGTGTGACGCGACCCGTCTGGGCGACGGGTATCAGGCTAGCAGAGGGCGGGTAGTTTAGCGGTGTAAGAGGCTTCATACGAAAACTTAGGAAGCCATCACCTGCGATTAGCCGCAGCCGGATGCTAGGTTGCGAGGTCATTTTTCAGGAGCCAATGCGATGACCGGCAAATTCGTGCTGCTGTGTGTCGTGCCTTGCTTTTTGTTGGGGTGTGGGTCCGTCAAGACCTTATTCGGCAGTGATGAGAGCATCCGTCGGGACCTTAAAAAACAGCGCAGTTACTGTGACTCGGTGACCCGTGTCTACAGCGGCGTGGCGTTTGATTTATGCGTGCTGAATGCGCCGCCCAATACCACCAGCGGTGTGCCCAGCGGGTTTGTGCCGATTTTCTTTTTTGACGTGCTGGCCTGTGCGGTGGTCGACACGGTTGCGTTCCCCTATACGATTTTCCAGCAAAGCCGCGAGGGCAGTCTCTTGTTGAGGTAGGCAGGCGGGCGCCAGGGCGTGGCAAATCGCGCTGGGTCATTCCCGTTCGCACCTGTCAGCTTGTTCGGCAAGGCCCGCTGGCACTACGCCAAGCGCTACTGGTACGCCTCGGACCGCGCCCTTGACGCGACCTGTCTGAGCGAAGAAAAGGTTTTTTGTGAATGTTCACCCAATTAGGACGCTCAATAAAAATCAGGCCTTGCACGGTAGTTTGCAGGGGTGTGCGTACGCTCTGTCGGTCACTGGCGCGATGGATCCACTCAGGCACTCCCGGTACTTTGGGGGGCCGGGAGTGTCCACTTGAAGCAGAAAGTCACCTTTAAAGGTGTATAGACTGGGCGCACGGTTGGTTCCCGGAGCAACGCCGCATGGCTGTGCACGCTCTGGAGTGTATGGGTGTGCCTGGTACCTGCGGGCTATACCGTCCAGGGCGATAACCTGAATGCCGTAATATCGTTTTGCTATTGCTCATGGCATTAAAAAGTGGGGCTGGCAGGGCCACACATTAGCCGGAAAGCTGCCCACTCATGCCTCTGTTTTGCAAGTCGGCGACCAGGTCGCTCAGCAGTGCATAACGTTTTTCATGAATATCCAGCCATGCCGGCCGGCTGATAAAAATGTTCCCGCGGGTGTCAATTTGCAACGGCGTATAGACGATCAGTCCGCTTCTGGAACGGTGAATAAGCTCTGGCCGTTGCTCAAGGGACACACCAAACGTAAAGGCACCCGGCTGTTTGAGCACTCGCTGCAGGTAGGTTGCAGGCAGCCTGGGGTTAATGGAGGGCGTGCCGGGTATTTCGACGTCCAGCACAAAATCACTTTTGATCAATTGATGGTCATAAAAAGCACCTAGGCGAGACGTGATCAGGCCGGGGTCACGCCTCAGGCTCACCTGGCTCCCTGGGGCCACATCCATGATCCGCAGGCCGATCCCGCCCTCAAGCTCGGCTAGCCCGGGGATACCCTGGTAGGTATTGGTGTGAGTGTTGCCGGTCAGGGCGAGCCAGCGCCGGGGGGTGAAAGTCTGGTCGTTGCGAATAATTTGTGATGCGCCATAACTCATCATTTCAATACGCGGGTTTAAGGCCGATCGTCTTTCCAGGCCTGAGCAGTGATAACTGACGAAACAATCGAGTGCCTGTATTCGAATGCCGTGGCGTTGAGCTTCACGCACCAGGTTGCTAAAGGTATAGGTGCTGGAGTTGACGCGATGCCCCAGGTCTTGCGAGCGAAGAAAGTGCTCCAACTGTATGGGCATATGCCCCGTGTCAAAAAAAGCATTCAGGTCGCGTTGGTGAAAGTCGGTTTGTAAGTGCTCCAGATACAGCACCTTGACGTTCTGTTCGGCCAGGAACTGCATGTTGTCGATGATCAGCTTTTTGCTGCCTGCATAGTGATGGGCTTCCCCTACGATGATGCCGCTTGTTTTACCGTAGAGGAGTTTGAACATGTCTTGTGCAGAGGCATTTTGCGGTATTTCAGGTAGTTGTGGCCTGGCATTGTATGAATAGGCCTTGAAGAATTTTTGTGCATCTTCGTGCATGCGCACTTGAATGCCATACGCGTGGGTTCGGGCTGTATCGAGTTCATTGTTTAACGGGTAACCGTAATCATGCAGGTTAGTTTTGCCACTGGTCATGATGGTTCTCAAAGCGGCAGCGTGTTGCTCAGCGGTGTCGTATTGGCTCAGGCTCGTGGTTGATGAAAGTTGCCTTCTTTGAGGTTGTTCTAGGGTGAGTGGTTGCCACTGCCGGGTTTTATCGACCAGGCGGTTCTTGACCTCCCAAGCGGAGGTGCTGGACTGACGCCGTACTTTGTAGCGTGTGCGACCCCAACGCGAAGTGCCTGGCACTTGCAGGAACAACTGACGCGCCAGCCAACCCTTGTGCACTTCAAAAACAAGGGTGTTCTGCTTGATGTAAATGAGGTTGTTGAGTGTGTACAGCCCCTGCGCGTCCGGCGCGATGCCGGTAAGGTCGACCGCCACTGAAGCGCGCTGGATCAGTTCCGGGAGGCTGGCGGGGGGAGTGTGGGAGGTCAGGTTAAGTGGGTTCCAGTGCCCCGTCGAAATGTCATGAACCATAGCGGTGCGGTACAGCGCCAAAGGTTGACGTTCATCGATGATGTACCAGGTTTCGCGCAGATAGTTGTATTGGCAACGGTACACCTCCGATTTCGGGCCTTTGAGGTAGTTAAGGCGCTGGCCGTTTGTCGCGTCGGTGGTTTCGTAAATGCCCCCTGTGTAGTGTCCTTCCAAACGTAGGCGCATGGATTGTGTACGGGCGCTGCTGGCTGCTTTGGGATTGAGCGTGGCAACTGGCGCGGGTAAACGCTGACGAATTGCCCGAGCGAATACGCGTGAGCCGGCAAACTCCGATGCCGCACCCGTGAGGTGAGTGATTGCCAGAAAATAAAGAAAGGTGCTCTCCTGCTGTTCGCCGCGAGCCAGCGCATCAATGCCTTGGGTGACGGTGTGTACAAAGCGCCCCAGCAGGTACAAGAGCCTAACCTTTAAGGGCAGGACGAAACTGACGACATCAAGAGAGATGAGCACCACATCCTTTATGGTTTCCAGTGTGGTTTCCCAGGTCGATGTCGATTGTTCGTCGGCATTGCGCAGGATGAACTGCGATTCCTCGTCGTAGCAGGCCTCAAAAATCTGTTTTTGCGCGGGCACAAGCTTGAGCGCCGATGCGTTCAGGCCCTTGTTCAATAAATGACGCACGTAAGGTTGTTGGGCGAAGCTGACCCGTTGCAACACGTAATTGTTCAACCCCTCGGCCCCCAGCGTTTGTGCCAGAACCTCCAGGGTTTCAACCCTGCGAAACCAGATTTTGTCCGGTGCGTAGGGTGTGTAACAGAGCAATTGTGTGGGCGGCTCGGTGCTGATGACCCATAGGCCCGGTAGAACGTAACCATTGAGTTCAAGCAGATGGGTGTCAACACGCTTGCCCTCGACGCGGGGCCGTTCGTTATCCTTGGGGTAATTAAGCAGTGTTCCAACTCTGGACACGTCTTCATCATTGAGCGCGTGGCTAGGCGTGTCGATCAACCGGGCCTCTAAAATATCCAGGCGCAATTGCGCCTGAGCCACTGCCACATGCCGTTCCATACGCCATTGGGCTTGTGCGTGGCGGGTATTTAACGCCGGGTCGTAAATCAGTAACGAGCGCATGCCCTCCACGTAGCGCTCACCGATATTCTGTTGGCGCACCAGCGTTTTTATATACGCGGGTGTGAGAACAGGGTGGTGCTGACCTTGGCTATCCTCGACCTGCGCAGTCAGGGTGTAGGTGATGTCCAACGCTCTCACATTGGTTAACGCCAATACGCTCAAGCTGACGCGTGTGCTGTTTAGGCTTATCGTGGGCCCTGTACGGCCAATGCTGGCACCTGCAGGGTAGGTTGTCGGGTTAAGAGGGTAGATAGCGGGGCCGGTTTGCAGCGCTTGGGTGGTTACAATGAAAAGGGCGTCGGGGTCTACGTCCAGATCATGATCCGCTTTTATTTGTCGCTTGAGACGTGCTTTGGCAAAACTGAGCAGGCTGCCTGTCGAGTATTCGGACAAGGAATCGTCGACGTCCAAGACTTGCGCGGACTGCTGTTCATGATCGAGTTGTTGAACCGCGCGTCGCCATTGCTGTTTGTGTTCGTCGCTGGCCTGCTTGAGCCAGTCCGGTAATTGGGCTTCGAGCAGCCTCGCGTAGCGCGTCAGCAGAATGCCTGCCGGATTGAGAGAGAGGCTTGCGTTTTTTGCTTGATCAATATGAGCGGCCAATGCCTGCAGGTCTCGCTCCTGGCCTTGGCTGCGTGCGGTTGCCCAGGCGTATTGAAGGTTTTTTGCACACTTGTCGATCAGTTCATCGACATAGGTGGTGAGCGTGTTGTGTGTGATTTCTCGATAGCCCACCTGATTCAGCCCCTTGGCCCGATCTCGCTCACTGAGCAACGCGAAATCGAGCAGCGCTTCACGCTGGTTCACATCGGCCAGCCTGGCCTCTAGTTCCAAACTTAGCGCATGCAACGAGTCAAATTCCTCCAGCCCGCTGACAGGGCTATAGAACACCACGTTGCTGTGTGTCGGCTCGGTTGTCTCCTGACGAGTGCCCTGATCGTGGGACCGGTTGAAGCTGTGCATCGCATCGCCCAAACCCGAAGCCGTGTTGTCGGCCAGCACCAGAAGGCCTTGGAGATGGACGTCCTGTGTAGCGTGTTCGCCTTTTAACGCTACGCCATACACGGCAATGGGTTTGGTCACGTTGCTGTTCAGGCGCTGGCGGTAAGTGGCGTATGTCAGCATCTGGTTGACGGCCGCCTGGCTAAGGGTGCTTAAGGTGCCGTCGGCATGGCGCACGTCATTTTCAGTCTGCAGCAGGTCACGAATAAACGTGCATAGCCAGTCCTTGGGGGTTGAGTTATTGAACCGGAGGTGCGCGGTCTTCCAGAAGTGTTCGTGTGCACTTCTGACGCGTCGTTCAAGGTTATGAGTGATGTATTTGGTGAATAACTCGACCTCTATTAAGCCGATACCCGGAACGATATCCTGTTCATCCAGTGAATAGGCCGCCCGGTAAAGCTTTGCGGTTTGCGGTGCCCCATTGGGTATTTGCTGGCTGGCGTAACTCTGGCAGATCAGGCTATTGAGTGAGCGGCTGATGAGTCTGGGCTGCTGGCCGGGAAGCGGCGGCTCCTCGTGGTTGATGTAAAGCGTATCGACGCTGCTGCCGGGCGTCAGGTCCGGAAACACGATAAAGAGGTGATGATTCAGCGAGTCGGACAGGTTCGGGATGGCCTGGGTCAGTCGGCTTAATTGGCGGTCTGCTTCATTGAACTTTGCGAGTAGTGCTTGCATAGGAGCGGTTCCTGTTGAAGGCCGCGTGCGAGGCGCACGTGACAGCGTACTCACAGCAAAACGCAAAACCTTGGTGTATGGGCCTTATATATGTGTAGCTGTGGGTCAGGACGGCGTGGTAAATCGCGCTGGGTCATTCCCGTGCGCTTTACGCTATAATCCCGCCCTTTAGTTGTTTCTGTGCGTTGCGCGCAGTACACCCTTTTTTCAGGCGCCCGCCGCCTGCCTGCATTTTTAAGAGGCTAATCCAGTGGCATTGACGATCCTTGGCCTGTCCGGCGCCCTTAGCCATGATCCCTCCGCAGCCCTCTATATTGACGGCAAGCTGGTTGCAGCGGCTGAGGAAGAACGCTTTGTACGCGACAAGCATGCAAAGAACCGCATGCCTTACGAGTCCGCAAAATTCTGCCTTGAGCAAGCGGGTATCAAACCTTGCGACGTTGATGTGGTGGCGATCCCGTTCGCCCCTGTCAGCTTGTTCGGCAAGGCCCGCTGGCACTACGCCAAGCGCTACTGGTACGCCCCGGACCGCGCCCTGGATGCGATCCTGATGGGCAACCGTCGCTACAAGCGCTATCGCAACAAAATTGTGTTCTGCCTGCAGCAACTGGGTTTTGATCCGAAAAAAATCAAGATCGAGCCGGTTGAGCACCATTTGGCCCACGCCTCCAGCGCCTACCACTGCTCGGGTTTCAAAGAGAAAACCGCGATTCTGGGTATCGATGGTAAAGGCGAGTACGCCACGACCTTCTTCGGTTATGGCGAAAACGGCAAGATCACCAAGATCAAAGAATTCTTCGACCCGGACTCCCTGGGCGGCCTGTACGGCGCGATCACCGAGTTCCTCGGTTTCGAGATGCTCGACGGTGAGTTCAAGGTCATGGGCATGGCGCCGTACGGCGACGCCAGCAAATACGACTTCTCACGCCTGGCCTCGTTTGAAAACGGCGAGCTGGTGGTCAACACCGAATACGCCAACGTTATCGGCCTGCGCCGCTACAAAGAGAAGGGCAAAGGCTTCTACTTCTCGCCAAAACTGATTGAGTGGCTGGGGCCCAAGCGCGAAGGCGACATCGCCGACGAGCCGTACATCCACTACGCCGCCAGCATGCAAGCGCTGTTTGAAAAACTGGCGCTGCAGATGATCGACTACTACCTGGGCGACATTCTCAAAGAGACCGGCAAAATTGCTTTTGCGGGCGGCTGCGCGTTGAACGTGAAGCTGAACCAAAAGATCATTGCCCGCCCAGAAGTCAAAGAACTGTTCGTCCAGCCTGCGTCAGGCGATGCCGGTACGGCGGTGGGTGCTGCGGCCTATGTGTCCCACGCGCGCGGCGTGCCGGTCGAGAAGATGGAACACGTCTACCTCGGCCCTGCGTACAGCAACGAAGACGTGATCGCGGCGTGTGCCCGTCACCCGGGCAAGCCAGCCTGGCGCAAAATCGAAGGCACGCCTGAGAAAATCGCCAAGATCATGGTCGATGGCAACCCGGTAGCCTGGTTCCAGGGCCGCATGGAGTTTGGCCCGCGTGCCTTGGGCGGTCGTTCGATCATCGGTTGCCCGAGCAGCGAAGGCGTGGCTGACCGCATCAACGAACAGATCAAGTTCCGTGAGCGCTGGAGGCCTTTCTGCCCGTCGATGCTCGACACCGTGGGCCCGCAGATGATCAAGGTCGATCACCCGGCACCGTTCATGACCTTCACTTTTGAAGTGGCAGAAGAGTGGAAAACCCGCGTGCCGGAGGTTGTGCATGAAGACGGCACCTCCCGCGCCCAGGTGCTCAAGCGCGAATACAACCCGCGCTACTACGACATGATGAAGGCCCTTGAAGTACTGACCGGCAACGGCGTGTCGCTGAACACCTCGCTCAACCGCCGTGGTGAGCCGATGGTGTGCTCGCCGACCGACGCCCTGAACATGTTCTTCGGCTCGGACCTGCAGTACCTGATCATGGAAGACATTCTGGTCGTTAAAGAAGGCGCCCAGCGTTATGAATCGCTCGACTGAGCGGCATGTGCTGCAGTTCTGCCACGGCTATGACGGGCCGTTTCTGGACTGCGCGCGCCAGTACGCCAGCCTGTTTGCCGGCAGCGGGTACAAGGTCACCACGGTCTTTTTGACCGGGGCGGCCGACCCCGAAGTTGCCGCAGGCTGCGCGTCCGACGAAGTCCTGTTTATGGAGTTCAGCTCCAAGGCCATTCGTGGCCTCAAGCTGGGCGCCATCGCCAAGCTGCGTAAAATCGCCGCCTCGCGGGCATTCAGCTTTTGCATCGCCCACCGCTTCAAGCCGATTTATATCGCCTTGTTGGCCACGGGTTTGCCGGTGATTGGCGTGCATCACGCGTTTGGTGACTACCAGCGCGGCAGCCGCAAACTGTTCGCTAACCTGTTTCGTAAACGCCTGAGCCTGCTCGGGGTGTCTGATGCGGTGCGTGACGACATGCGCCAATGCCTCCCCAAGTGGCCGACCGGGCGTATCAGCACGCTGTACAACCGCATCGATATCGACGCCGTACAAGCCAGCCAACTGCCCGGCACCCAGGCGCGTGAAGCGCTGGGGTTGTCGGTCGATGGCTTTATTGTCGGCAACGTCGGGCGCCTGCACCCGGACAAAGACCAGGCCACGCTGATCAAGGGCTTCGCCCAAGCACGGGCAGATCTGCCAGCAGATAGCCAATTGGTGATTCTGGGCAAAGGCCGTCTGGAGCAAGACCTCAAAGAGCTGGCCTGTGAACTCGGTGTTGCCGAGCAGGTGAAGTTTTTGGGCCAGGTGCCCGATGCACGGCGTTATTTCCGTGCGTTTGATGTGTTTGCCCTCAGTTCCGATCACGAACCGTTTGGCATGGTCTTGCTGGAGGCCATGGCCGCTGGCGTGCCGTTGCTGGCCACGGCCTGTGGCGGCGCCAAGGAAGTGGTGGAAGGTGTGGGGATCTTGTTCCCGCTGGGCGATGTCGAGCATTTGGCTCAGGGCATCAAGCACCTGTCGGTGCTCACCGATGAGCAGCGCCATGCCTGTGCTGACCTGATGCTGGCGCGCCTGCACGAGCGTTTTAGCGATCAGGCCGTTCATGACCGGTTCTGGCAGTTGGCGCAAGTCACCGACCTGACTGCGGGGGCCTGATGCTCAATTATTTCCAGGGCTGGCGTGAGCGCGGCTGGAGCGTTGTTGACGCGTCTGTTTACGCAGAGGCCTGGCAACGCTTTGGTGGCAGCGTGGCCACGCACCCGATGGTGGTTGAGCGTTTGGCTCAGTTGGCGGGTATCCCGGTGCGCTACCTGGCCTGGGAGCAAGATGGCGAAGTGAAAGCCGCGATTCCGACCTGGGGCCGCGACCTGGCTTTGTCCAAGGACGTGCTCAAGCGCTACGGCAAAAAAGGCCTGTTTGACCTCGGTAATGCCGAGATCATTCTGCCGGCTGCCGACGGGGCCAACGTGCCCTTACGTCACCGTGGGCGTTACCTGTCGCAGCTCAATGAGGGCCGTTTCAGTACGCTGATCCAGCAAACCGAACAGCTGGCGATGGCCCGCACGCCTGAAGAACTCTCGAAAAAATTCCGTTACAACCAACGCCGCGAACTGCGTTTGCTGGAAGAGGCGGGCGGTGTGGTGCGCCCGGTGACGGACTTTTCCAGCACTGAACTGGCGGCCATTTACTGCGATCTGTTCCTGCGCCGCTGGGGTTTTATGGCCACGGGCGCCGAGCGCATGGCCGACGTGGTCGAGCTGTTGCGTGAGCTGTTGATCGGTTCGGTCATATTCCTTAACGACGCGCCTATTGCCATCCAGTTGGTGTACCGGGTTGAATCCCCGCAATGGATCAGCGTTGAGTACGTCAACGGCGGCGTTGACCCGCAAACCCGAGATTTCAGCCCCGGTAGCGTATTGAGCTTTCTCAATACCCAATCGGCCTGGGAGCAGGCGCGCAGCGTCAACAAGCCTTTGCGTTTCTCGTTCGGCCGCGCCGACCGCGAATACAAAGAGCGTTGGTGCAACCCGGTGCCGGTGTTTAAGGTCTAGTGCACACCTTGTAGGAGCTGCCGCAGGCTGCGATCTTTTGATCTTTAAACGATCGCAGCCTGCGCCAGCTCCTGCAGAGCATCAAACATAAGAGTTGAGCCATGAGCCGCAAACAGCAACTCCTCAAGCGCCATCGGCGCAATAAACGAATTGGCTTGCTGGTTGGCCTGCTGGTGCTGATTGTCAGCGGTGTCTGGCTGGCCTGGTGGCTGCCGCCGGTATTGGCGGTGCTGGGCTGGGTGGCCCATGAGGCCTGGTTTGCGGACCATCTGTTCTATTCCCCCCAAGACGACTACCAGTACGCCTTCGACCCCGACGGCGAGTGTCTTGACGTGCGCCTTGAGGGCGAACGCCTGGTGCTTGATCAGCCGTTGAGCGTGACCGGCAATCACACCCTGATTCTGGCCATCAAGGTCAGCAGCCGCGGGCTGGGGCGTTTCATTGACCCGAGCATTCAACTGCTGGGTGGCGAACAGCCCGATCAGCAAACCTTCGAGCGTGGAGTCAACGGGCTGCGCTATGTGAACCTGAGCGAGCACGCTGGCGCATTGGCCCGTGGCGAGTTGCGCCTCAAAGGCCGGCACTGCCGCGTCTCTGGCCAGCCCCAGCTGTGGTTGTTCCGCCAACCCGATTACCGCGAGCAACGGGTCATGGTCATTGCGCCCCATGCCGACGATGCGGAACTGGCGGCGTTTGGTTTGTACAGCCAAGCCAAAGAGGCATGGATCGTCACCCTGACGGCCGGTGAAATCGAAGCCGAGCATTATCAGCAGATGGGTCTTGAGCGCGCCGAAGCCGCGCGCCTCAAGGGTCGCTTGCGGGCATGGGACAGCCTGGCCGTGCCGCGCTGGGCCGGTGTGCCTGAGGCGCATTGCGCGCAATTGGGCTACTTCTGCCTGCAACTGCCGGCCATGCAGGCCGCACCGGATCAGCCGATGCCGTCTCGCGAGGCGGATATGAGTGACATCCGCCTATTTCGTCAGCTCAATCCGTTTCCTATGCCCGGCGATGGCGATGGCGCACCGACCTGGAATAACCTGCTGGCGGATCTGCGTGCCTTAATCCTGCGCGCGCGCCCTGAAGTGATTGTGCTACCGCATCCCTCGCTTGACCCGCACCCCGACCACATCTGCGCGCAAGCGGCGGTGTTCGAGGCGCTGCAAGGGCTGGAGTGGCAGCCGACGACGATTTTGGGCTACGCCAACCATTTGCATGACAATGACCGCTGGCCCATGGGCAATAGCGGTGATGGGGTGGCTCTGCCGCCGGTGTTCGATGCGTCGCTCAGCTTGCACCCGTGCAGCCTGCCGCTGACGCTGGCCCAGCAACGCGACAAGGCCATGGCGCTGGGCATGATGCACGACCTGCAACCGCGCGCTGCGCTCAAGCGCCGCGTGCGCCGGTCAATCCAGGCGCTGCTGGCGGGCAGACGGCCATCGCCTTATGGCGAGAATGAATATTTTCGTAAAGCAGTTCGACGGCATGAGCTGTTCTGGCGCCTCAAGGCGTCGCAAGGAAACCCATGAGAGTTCTATTTCTAGTACAGAAAGAGCAGCGGGCCATTCTGGATCGCTTGTATGACGGCATTGCAGCCCATTGCGAGTGCGATACGCGCTGGCTGAGCAGTGACGAGCAGCGCAACTTGCGCAGCTACTTCCGCCGCGAAGTGGACGTGTCGCGTTATGACCGCATTGTGTTTTTCTTGCGTTTTAAACAAGAAATCCGCCAGGTCGGCTTTATTCGTACCGTGCCCAACCTGGTGATCCTTGAGCACGATGCGTATCAGAATTACATCGAGTGCAAATACACCGGTAAATTCAGCGCCCATTACCGCCAACTGCCGTGGGCCCGGGTGATCACCTCGGGTTTTATGGTTACTGAGCGCTTACGCGAAGAGGGCTTTGACGCCGTATTTGTGCCCAAAGGCTACGACCAGACGCTGCTGCATGACTTGGGCCGTGAGCGCGACATTGAGCTGGCGTTTGTTGGCAGCACCAACAGCGTGGCTTACAGTGGCCGCAAAGCGTTGCTCGACGAGCTGGCCAGCGTCGAGCCGCTGGTGGTGACACGCACCAAGTCCGGTGATGATTACCGCGACACCCTTAACCGCATCCGCTTTTTTGTCAGCGCGGACGTGGGCATGGGCGAATACATGATTAAAAACTTTGAGGCCATGGCCTGCGGCTGTGTGCTGCTGGCGTTTGATCAGGGTGAAGCCGAAAACCGTGCGTTGGGCTTTGTCGACATGCACAACATTGTTTTCTATCGCGACATTCCAGAGCTGCAAAAAAAACTGCAACAGCTGCGTAATGATCCGCAACTGGCGGCCGATATCGCTCTTCGTGGTCGTGATCTTGCGGTGTCACAGTACAGCTTCGGTCGAATTGGCCAGCGCATTGTTGAAGAGCTGCAACCGGCACTACGTCCGCATCCGCCCTTGTCCTGGGTCGATCGGGTGCGATTGAAGCTGGGGATCTGAAACATCCCCCGGTGCAATCGTGGTGATACCCAAAGGACTGAAACTATTTAATGAGAGGAGGCGAACCGTGCGGTTCTGCCAAGAAAGTGACATCACCCTGGTTGTGACCAGCTGCGGCCGTCTTGACTTGCTCAAGCTGACGCTCGAAAGCTTTGACCGGTTCAATACCGCGCCCATTCGTGAAGTTTTTATTACCGAAGACTCCGGTGATGAGGCCGTGCGCGAGGCTATTCCGCCCAATTGGCGTGAGCACTGCACCGTTTTCGTCAATAAACCGAAACTTGGGCAGTTGGCTTCCATCGATCTGGCCTACTCTAAAGTCAGCACACCGTACATTTTTCATTGTGAAGACGATTGGGAGTTTTATCGCCCGGGCTTTGTCGAAGACTCAAGAGCGATTCTGGAGAACAAACCAGAGATCTTGCAGGTCTGGCTGCGCAGCTACGCACACGACTTGCGCATTCACAGCCCTTACCTACATTACGGTGAGCGCGAGGTGATTGCAGGCGTCGCGTGCTACCCGGTGTTGTCGGATAAACCTGAATGGCAAAGTTTTTCGCTGAATCCTGGATTACGCCGTTACAAAGAATATTTGTTATGTGCGCCTTATAGCGGTCATGGTGGCGAAAAAGCGCTATCCAAGCGCTATGCCGAGCTTAATCTGCAAGCGGTGGCCCTTGAAGCTGACGCGGTGTTGCACACAGGCTTTGGCAATCATGTCGAGGTGCCTGAAGAGCGCCAGCGCAAGCTGCGACGCGGCCGTCGGGAGCGGATCAAGTTGTTCGTTACGTTGTTGGTGGGCGTTCTAATAGGCGTCCTTATCAGTTAGCAGGTACAGGTTTGAATGGTGATGATTGAACGGCGAGGAAGCGTGTGATGAGCATCATTAATGTGATGTGGTCAGGCGGTTCTCCTTATGCGTCTGTACACAAGGTTCACCAGCAAATCCTCTCTCAGGCATCACCGGGTACACCGGTAAAGACCTGGTTGTTACAGCACTCTGCCCCGGCTTGCCTGCGTGAGCTTGGGCAGGTTGAGGCTTTGAAGTTGTCTACGCGCTTTTTAAAAGGGCGGGGCATCTGGGCGTTATCGCGCCCGTGGCGTAATTGTTTTTTTCGCAAGGCCCTGCTCAAAAATGACGCCCGGCAGGTGCTGATCGATGGGCTGGGCGTGGCTCGGGTGCTGTTGCCGGCCTTGCGCACACTGCCGCATGTACGGGCGGTGGTGATGTTTCACGGCTCAACCCGCCTGCAATGCAAAGATGTCAGGCTGCTTCGCCAGTTTTCCAGCGAGCAACTGACACTCTGTGCTGTCTCGCAAACCCTCGCAGACTCCATTTCGGCCGATCTCAAGTTGCCGGTGGTCACCCTGAGCAGCATGCTCAACCCGCATACATTCGAGCAGCAGTTGTTGCCACGTGATCAGGCGCGCCAGCAACTGGGCATTCCTGCGGATACTCATCAAGTGTTCGGTGCCGTAGGCCGTCTGGTGGACTCCAAGGGCTTTGACACCCTGCTCAGCGCGTTTGCCAAAACCCTCACGACCCACCCGGATCGACTGCTGATCATCATCGGCGAAGGCGCCATGCGCGCTGAGCTGGAGGCGCAGGTCAAGGCGCTGGGGCTGCAAGGCAAGGTCTTGCTGCCGGGCTACGTTGATAACGTGGCCAGCCTGTATCGGGCATTTGACTGGGTGCTGATACCGTCGCGGGCAGAAGGCCTGGGGCTGGTCGTCCAGGAGGCGGTCATTGCTGGCGTGCCGATACTGGCCAGTGACCTGCCTGTGTTTTATGAGCAGTTAGGCGAGGCGGGGAACTACGTGGCGGTCGGCGATGAGTCGGCATGGGCACGGGCGATTGAAGCCAGCGACACGCTGTCGACAACAGAAGTGGCTGCGCGCCAGCACGCAAGCCTTGACCCGGAACATGCCTGGCTGCGCTTCAGGCAGGCATGCACCACGGTGTTGTCAGGCCTTTAAAAAGGCGTCTTTGAGGGCTTGAGCGGGGAATTTATCGCTGAGGCTCTCGCGCTCGATATAACGCAAGAAGTGTTGCAGGTTGCGCTGGACCAGCTTTTTGGACAGTGGCGCCCTCACAAAACTCATGTCGGCGACATCAATCAAACCCCACGCGTTGTCAGGGGTCACCACAATGTTGCCCAAGTGCAGAGAGCGGAAGTAAATACCGGCCGCGTGCAATCTGCGAATCAGCTCGATAAGCTTCGGCAGATTTTCTGACCAGTCAAAACCGTTTTTTTCTGCGATCTGACGCAGGGTTTCACCGGGCAGCGGGCGATACAGCACCGCGGTCATGCCGGGTTTATCCAGACGGTAAAACGCCAGCACCTTGAGGGTGGGAATACCCAGCTTCTCGAGTTGGGCCGCGTTATCGATAAAACGTTTGGAATAAGGGCGCAGCAAGGCGGACGACAGAAGACGCTTGCGGCGAAACAGTTTCACTATGTTCCCGTCTTGCAGCAGGTAGACTTTTGCACCATAACTGTCCGCCTCAAGAATTTTGGCGCCTTCAATCATTTGATTTAAAGCGGCTTGTGGAAGCCGTGAACATTGCATCGTAGAACCCTTGCGAGCAGTCAGACACGCAATGATGCCGAAAAAGTGGCGCTTTAACCATGCCAGGTTGGCCGGGTAGATGATTTAGGAGCGGGATGATGTACGAAAGTCGTTGGGCTCAGACCCTCATGACCTGCGGCGTGCTGTGGTTCATGTTGGCGATTGCATTTGCCCCTACCAACAAAGTCTATCAACAGGGCCTGGTGGTGTTCGTCTGGTTGCCGACACTGCTGGTGGCATGGTCTGCCCGCCCGGTTTTGGCGCAGGTCTGGCACGCGCAAAGAGCGCTGTGCCTGGCACTGATCGGTTTGGCCGCTTGGGCCACCCTCAGCTTGAGCTGGAGTGGCCAGCCCCTGAGCCAGGCCAAGCAATTGCTCTACATCGCCTTGTTTGTGATGTCATGGCCGATTCTGGCCAATGGCCGCCCTGAACGTGTTGTACGCCTGCTGCAATGGGGCGGGCTGGGGCTGGCGGTCATGGCAGCAGCGGCCATGGTGCGTTTCTATTTTATTGACGCTCGGCCCTTGATGGATCGCCTGGAAGGTCTGGGCGAGTTGGCGCACCCCATTTTGGGCGCTTATGCGGTGGGTATCGCCGGTGTCTGGATGTTGCACTGGATGCCGCGCGAGCGTGGAATGCAAGCCCTGTGGTGGGTCGCACTGGCGTTGTTGGGTGCCTTTGTGGTGTTTACCCAGAGCCGCGGTGCGGCAGTGGCGCTAATGGTGACGGTGCTGGCCATGCCGATCTGGCGGTGCAACCGTCAGACAGTGGTCATCTCGGTGGCCGGGCTGATGGGCGCCGGGATCGTGTTTTGGTGCATGCAGGCGCAGATGATGTCGCGCGGCTCGTCCTATCGGCCCGAGTTGTTTATGTCGAGCCTGCAGATGATCAAGGCGCACCCATGGCTCGGCCTTGGGCTTGAGGCGCCGTTTGGTGTGCCGGCGCTGGGGATCATGTTTGATCATTCGCACAACCTGTTCACCAGTGTGGCGATCAGTTTGGGCTTGCCGGGTTTGCTGCTGTGGAGCATCGCCTGGTTTTCGGTTTTGGTATATGGCTGGCGCGCTCGCGCGACTTTGCTGGGCCAGGGATTGGTGGGCATGTGGGTGTTTTCGACAATGGCCATGCAGTTTGATGCGGCCAGTTTGCTTGATACCCCGCGTGCCGAATGGTTTATCACCTGGCTGCCCATTGCCGTGGCGACTCTTTTGTCGTTCAAGACGGCGCAGGGTGAAGCCTGTGATAAAATTTCGCGTTTTCCTTAATCAGTGAGCTCTACGATGAGTGATTCACCGTCCGAAGAAGGACAGAGTTCAAGCCTGAAAATCTATTTCCGGCTCTTGAGTTATGTGAAGCCCTACATCGGCCTTTTCCTGCTGAGTATCGTTGGCTTCCTTATCTTCGCTTCGACTCAACCCATGCTGGGTTACATCCTCAAGTATTTCGTTGACGGCTTGTCCAATCCGGATGCCGTGCTGTTTCCGAACGTGCCTTACCTGCGTGACATGCGCCTGCTGCAGACCGTGCCGCTGTTGATCGTATTGATCGCGGCCTGGCAAGGGTTGGGGTCTTTCCTGGGTAACTACTTCCTGGCCAAGGTTTCGCTGGGCTTGGTGCACGACCTGCGGGTGCAGCTGTTCAACAACCTGCTGGTGCTGCCTAACCGCTATTTCGACAAGCACAACTCGGGGCACTTGATCTCGCGCATCACCTTCAACGTCACCATGGTCACCGGTGCTGCCACCGATGCAATCAAGGTGGTGATTCGTGAAGGCATGACCGTGGTGTTCCTGTTTGCGTCGCTGCTGTGGATGAACTGGCGCCTGACGCTGGTGATGGTGGCGATCCTGCCGCTGATCGCGGTGATGGTGAGTACGGCCAGCAAAAAATTCCGCAAGCAAAGCAAGAAAATCCAGGTGGCGATGGGCGACGTGACCCACGTGGCGTCCGAAACCATCCAGGGTTACCGTGTGGTTCGCAGCTTTGGCGGCGAAAAATACGAGCGTGAGCGTTTCCTCAAGGCCAGCCAGAGCAACACCGACAAACAACTGCGCATGACCCGCACCGGGGCGATCTACACCCCGATGCTGCAATTGGTCATTTACATCGCCATGGGTGTTTTGATGTTCCTGGTGCTGTACATGCGCGGCGATGCCTCGGCGGGCGACATGATCGCTTACATCACCCTGGCCGGCTTGCTGCCCAAGCCGATCCGTCAGTTGTCTGAAGTCAGCTCGACCATCCAGAAGGGTGTCGCCGGTGCTGAAAGCATCTTTGAGCAACTGGACGAAAAACCGGAAGTCGACACCGGCACCGTTGAGCTGGACCACGTGAGTGGCCGTCTTGAGGTGCGCAACCTCAACTTCACCTACCCCGACACTGAGCGCCAAGTGCTTAAAGACGTGTCGTTCACGGCTGAGCCGGGGCAGATGGTGGCACTGGTCGGGCGTTCGGGCAGCGGCAAGTCGACGCTGGCCAACCTGATTCCGCGTTTCTATCACCACACCTCGGGCGAGATCCTGCTCGATGGCGTGGAGGTCGAAGACTATCGCTTGCTCAACCTGCGCCGTCATATCGCGCAAGTGACCCAGAACGTGACCCTGTTCAGCGACACCGTGGCCAACAACATTGCCTACGGCGACCTGGCCGGTGCGCCACGGGCCGACATCGAAAAGGCTGCGCGTGATGCCTACGCGATGGACTTTATCGAGCAGTTGCCCAAAGGCCTGGACACGCCGGTGGGTGAGAACGGCGTGTTGTTGTCGGGCGGTCAGCGTCAGCGTTTGGCGATTGCCCGCGCCTTGCTCAAAAATTCGCCACTGTTGATCCTCGATGAGGCCACCTCAGCACTCGATACCGAGTCTGAGCGCCACATTCAGGCGGCACTGGACCACGTGATGCAAGGGCGTACCACGCTGGTGATTGCGCACCGTCTTTCGACCATCGAAAAAGCTGACCTGATCCTGGTGATGGATCAGGGCCAGATCGTCGAGCGTGGCACTCACGGCGAGTTGTTGGCGCAGAACGGCTATTACGCCCGTCTGCACTCGATGGGCCTGGATGCGCCGCTGGCGTCTGGCGACATCACCTGAACACCGACGGGGGCAGGCACGCCTGCTCCCGTCGGCGCATTTTCCTTGCGATTAACACCGTGAACAGACCTGCGTTCACCCTGTGTTAATATCGCGCCCCTGTTCATTTTGTATGTGGGTCCTCCATGAAGTTGTCCATGCCGCGATTCGATCAAGCCCCTGTCTTGGTGGTAGGCGATGTCATGCTCGACCGTTACTGGCATGGCGGAACCTCACGGATTTCCCCTGAGGCGCCCGTGCCGGTGGTCAAGGTCGAGCAAATTGAAGACCGTCCGGGTGGTGCTGCCAACGTTGCCTTAAACATTGCTGCCTTGGGCGCACCGGCCTCGCTGGTCGGCGTGACGGGCAACGATGAGGCTGCCGACAGCCTGGCCAACAGCCTTGAAGGCGCAGGCGTTCGCGCCTTGTTCCAGCGCATTGAGCACCAGCCGACCATCGTTAAACTGCGGGTCATGAGCCGTCACCAGCAACTGCTGCGTATCGACTTTGAAGAACCGTTTGCGACTGACGCCCTGGCGTTGGGCGCTGAAGTCGAGCGCTTGCTCGACGGTATTAAAGTGCTGGTGCTGTCTGACTACGGCAAAGGTGCGTTGAAAAACCATCAGGTATTGATCCAGGCCGCCCGTGCCCGGGGCATCCCGGTGCTGGCTGATCCCAAAGGTAAGGACTTCTCGATTTATCGGGGTGCGAGCCTGATCACGCCGAACCTCAGCGAGTTCGAAACCATCGTCGGTGGCTGCATCGACGAGGCCGACCTGGTGGCCAAAGGCGCCAAGCTGATGGCCGATCTGGAGCTGGGTGCTTTGCTGGTCACCCGTGGCGAGCACGGCATGACCCTGTTGCGTCCGGGCTTTGCTGCCATGCACTTGCCGGCACGCGCCCGTGAAGTGTTTGACGTGACCGGTGCCGGTGACACCGTTATCTCGACCCTGGCGGCTGCCATTGCTGCCGGTGAAGAGCTGCCCCATGCCGTGGCCCTGGCCAATCTGGCGGCGGGTATTGTGGTGGGCAAGCTGGGTACGGCGGCCATCAGCGCCCCGGAGCTGCGTCGCGCCATTCAGCGTTCGGAAGGCTCCGAGCGTGGCGTGCTGAGCCTCGAGCAACTGCTGCTGGCCATCGACGATGCGCGGGCGCACAACGAGAAAATCGTCTTCACCAACGGGTGCTTCGACATCCTGCACGCCGGCCATGTGACCTATCTGGAACAGGCGCGGGCGCAAGGTGATCGTTTGATCGTTGCCGTGAACGACGACGCCTCCGTGAGCCGCCTCAAAGGCCCGGGTCGCCCGATCAACAGCGTTGATCGGCGCATGGCGGTACTGGCGGGTCTGGGCGCGGTGGACTGGGTGATCAGCTTCCCTGAAGGTACCCCGGAAAACCTGCTGGCCCAGGTCAAGCCGGATGTACTGGTTAAAGGCGGCGATTACGGGATCGACCAAGTGGTCGGTGCTGACATCGTGAGCGCGTACGGCGGGACAGTGAAAGTGCTGGGGCTGGTAGAAAACAGCTCGACCACGGCCATCGTCGAGAAAATTCGCGGCCAGTAAAGGCATTGCCCTCACCCCAACCCTCTCCCGGAGGGAGAGGGAGCTCTATCGAGGTGTTTTCAGGTTCAGCGTTTCACTGACAGGGCGCAGCATTTCTTAAGCAACCCCCAATCGGTTCCCTCTCCCCCCGGGAGAGGGCTAGGGTGAGGGCGCTTTTGATTCAGGCTTTTTTTACGACCTTCCTGAACATCTGCCGCGCCTTGCCCGTCAGGCGTTTGAGCCGCGACTCCTTGTCGGGTGCGCTCAAACCTTGCTGCTTGAGCCAGTCTTTCCAGCGAATGCGTTCTTCGCTCACCACCCAGCCCTCTTGCGGCGCAAAACTCTCCGCCAGGTACACGCCTCGGGTGCTGGCCGGTTTCAGTTGATCCTTGTGCAAGGTGTACAGCTCGGCGCACGGCTGGCCGTCGGCCAGCGGCATCAGGTAGAGGTCCGGGCGCTTGCGGTTGAGGCGGGCGACCAGTTGATCCCCCTCCAGACGCTCATCAACATGAAACAGACTCAGTGACTTGGCTTCTTTGGGCACTTCAAGGCGCAGGTCGTAAATCAGTTGCAAAGAGGCGGTGGGCAAGTGCACATACGCCCGTGGACGTTCGAGCAACGGCTGGTTGGCACAGCGCACCGGGCGCGCCGCGCCGGAAAACGGCGTCAGGCGAAACGACAACGCTTCACGGTAATGCAGCGCGCTGGCGTAGGGCGCGGGCAGCCAGATGTCGTTGAAACGCCCGCTGAGCCAGCCTTCGGGGGTCTCCAGCAGGCACTCTTCGGCCACTTCCTGAACTGCCGTGTGCAAGGGCAAGTTGACCTCATGGGCCGGTACGTAGCCGGAGATCAGCTTGAGCACCACGTCCCCCCGGTCCTGACGACGCTGGCGCACCAGCACCCAGTAATCGCGGCCCTGCCAATGCAGCGTCAAACGCACCGACACGCCGAGGTTGGCCAACTCCAACGCGAAGCGTTCGGTGTCGGCGACGCTGACCGGGCGGCGCTTGCTCAGGGTTTGCGCGAAGTTGAGCGGCATGCCGACACTTTGGTAAATCAAGCCTTCTGCCGTGGCTTCGACAAGCAACGGCAGGGTTTTGAAGTCGCTGGGGTTCTTGCGGATGAGCATTCGCGGCATGTCGGCTCCTTCTTGCGTCGGGGTCGGCCGAATCGGCGGCTTTAGGCGCTACGCAGAACCTGCGCAACCATTGCCACGTTATGGGCCAAGTGCAGCGGATTGATAGTGCCGACAATAGCACTGGCAACCCCGTGATGGCCAAACACCAGTTCGAAGCTGGCGCGCACCGGGTCGGTGCCGGGCTTGAGGCACACATGGCCGCTGGCCAGGGCCTTTTTCACCAAGATGGCTTTGCCATGGGCAGCGGCGTAGTCGATCACCGGCTTCTCGTCTTGCTCATTGAGGTTGTAGGTGACCATGGCGCAGTCGCCGTGTTCCAGGGCCTTGAGGCCGCCTTCGACGGTTTTGCCGGAAAAGCCGAAACCACGGATCTTGCCCTCGCGCTTCAGCTCGGCGAGGGTGGCGTACACCTCGCTGTCGTTGAGGATCGCCAAGTCGTTGCCGTCCGAGTGCACCAGCACCAAGTCGATAAAGTCCGTTTCCAGACGTTGCAGGCTGCGTTCTACCGAGCGGCGGGTGTGTTCGGCGCTGAAGTCGTGGCGCGACTCACCGTTGTCGAATTCTTCACCGACCTTGCTGACAATTACCCAGTCCTGGCGCTGGCCGCGCAGCAGCGGGCCCAAGCGTTCTTCACTGCGCCCATAGGCGGGCGCGGTGTCGATCAGGTTGATGCCCAGGTCGCGGCTCAGCTTGAGCAGCATCCTGGCTTCCTGGTCATCCGGAATCTGAAAACCGTTGGGGTACTTCACCCCTTGGTCGCGGCCCAGCTTGACGGTGCCAAGGCCCAATGGCGACACGTGCAGGCCGGTGCTGCCCAGCGGGCGCAGAAAGTCGTGCAGGGTCGCCTGGCTCATGGCAGCAGTTGCTCCCAAGCGGTTTTGCCCAGTGGCGGGCGAGGGAAGTCAGGCAGCGCAGGCACATTGCCGGGTTTGATCCCGTCTTGCTCAAGCGCGTTAATGACCCGGTCCGAGAAGTCCGGCGCCAGCGCCAGCTTGGTCGGCCAGCCCACCAGCAAACGGCCTGTATCGGAGACAAACGCGTTATCCGGGCGTACTAGACCGGACTGCGCCGGTTCAGCGCGGTCGACTCGCAGGGTGGCCCATTGCGCCTGGCTCAGATCGACCCACGGCAACAGACTGGCCAGCTCTTTTTTGGCGGCGGCGATTTGCTCATCAGGCGTGCGGGCCACACCCTCGGCCTCAGCAATGTCACCGCCCACATACCAGACCCATTCCCCATTTGCGGCCGGGTGGGTGGTCACGGTGATGCGCGGCTTGGGGCCACCGCCCAGGCAGTGGGCGTACAGCGGTTTAAGGCTCGGGCCTTTGACCATCACCATGTGCAGGGGGCGCAGTTGCTGGGCCGGGACGTTGATTTCAAGGCTGGTCAGCAGCTCGGCATTGCCTTGCCCGGCGCTGAGCACGATGCGTTGCGCGAGGATATCCAGGCCGTCGACCCGCAGGCCGATCAAGCGCTCATTCTCAAACAGCGGCTCGACCTTTTGCCCTGCCAGCAGGCTGTCACCGGCCAGTTCGGCCAGGCGCTCGACCAGGCTGGGCACATCCACCACCAACTCGGCCAAGCGATACACCTTGCCCTTGAAGCGCGGGTCTTGCAGAGCGGGCGGCAATTGATCGCCCTTGACCTGATCGACCCGGCCGCGCACGGCCTTGCTCGCAAAAAAGCTGGTCAGATTGCCTGCCAACGTGCCGGGGGACCACAGGTAATGGGCATCGGAGAGCAGGCGCACGCCGCTCAAGTCCAGCTCGCCTTCACCGGCAAGGGCCTCGCGCCAGCGGCGTGGCATATCGGCAATGGCTTCGGAAGCGCCGGTCAGCGCGCCGTGCAGCGCATATTTGGCGCCGCCGTGAATAATGCCCTGAGACTTCAGGGTCTGTGCGCCACCCAGCGAATGGTTTTCAACCAGCACCGTGGAAAAACCCTGACGACGCAAGCGGGCATTGAGCCAGAGGCCAGCGACGCCAGCGCCGACAATCAGCACGTCAGTGGAAATTACAGATGCCATGGGCGACCTCAGCGTTGAAAGACAAGGCTGGGAGTATACAGCCTGATCCCGACTCTGCCTTTTGAGGTGCCCAGAAAAGAGGGGTGTTACGCGGGCTTTAATGCCCCGCCGTTTTGGAAAACAGTTGAATCACCACCACGCCCAGCACAATCAGACCCATGCCGAGCATGGCCGGCAGGTCGAGTTTTTGCCCGTAGATGAACAAGGCGGCAACGCTCACCATCACAATGCCCATGCCCGCCCACACGGCATAAGCAACGCCCACGGGGATGGTGCGCACCACCAGGGTCAACATCCAGAACGCCGTGGCGTAGCCCACAATCACCAAAATGAGTGGCAATGGCGTACTGAACCCTTTGACCGCTTTCATTGAAACAGTGGCAATGACTTCAGCGCAGATAGCGATAGCCAGGTAGTAGTAAGCGGTCATGGTGCAATCCTGAGTGTGTGGCGAAGCAATTTAACAGCACGGCATTCTAGTGGTTGTAAAAGTGTGTAGGGGCTTTTTGTCGCGCCTTGAAAGGACCGTGTTCGGTGCCATCATCGTAGAGGTCGTTTTCAAGTAAACTCCGGGCCCATGAATAGAACTCTCTACACCTTGCTGTTTCATCTGGGGCTGCCGCTGGTGGCGATTCGCTTATGGCTGCGGGCACGCAAGGCCCCGGCGTATGCCAAGCGCATTGGCGAGCGTTTCGCGCTGAACCTGCCCGCCATGCAGCCGGGCGGGATCTGGGTACACGCCGTGTCCGTGGGCGAGAGTATCGCTGCCGCTCCGATGATTCGGGCATTGCTGCAACGTTATCCACAGCTGCCGATTACCGTGACCTGCATGACCCCGACCGGATCGGAGCGTATTCAAGCCCTGTTCGCCGACGAACCGCGCATTCAGCACTGTTATTTGCCTTATGACCTGCCGTGGGCCGCCGCACGTTTTCTGGATCGGGTGCAGCCCACGCTGGCGGTGATCATGGAAACCGAACTGTGGCCTAACCATATCCACCAATGCGCCAAGCGCGGCATCCCGGTGGCGCTGGCCAATGCGCGCCTTTCGGCCCGTTCGGCCAAGGGCTATGCGCGGTTTGCCAAGCTCACCCGGCCAATGCTCGAAGAGATGAGCCTGATCGCCGCGCAGACCGAAACCGAAGCCGAGCGTTTCCGCCAGTTGGGCGCTCGCCCCGAGTGCGTGCAAGTGACCGGTTCGATCAAGTTCGACCTGACGATTGACCCCCAGTTGCTGGTCAAGGCCCGCGCACTGCGCGAGCAATGGCAGGCGCTGGAGCGCCCGGTGTGGATCGCCGCCAGCACCCATGAAGGTGAAGACGCCATTGTGCTGGCGGCGCATCGGCAGTTGCTGGCCAGCTACCCGAACGCCTTGTTGATCCTGGTGCCGCGCCACCCGGAGCGCTTCAACTCGGTGTTCGCGTTGTGCCAAAGCGAAGGGTTCGACACGGTACGGCGCTCGGCCGCAACGCCGGTCGGCGCGCAAACACAGGTACTGTTGGGCGACACCATGGGCGAGTTGCTGTTTTTGTACGCCCTGGCCGACAGCGCATTTGTGGGCGGCAGCCTGGTGGCCAATGGCGGGCACAACCTGCTGGAGCCAGCGGCGCTGTCCAAGCCGGTGTTGAGCGGGCCGCACCTGTTCAACTTCCTCGAAATCGCCGCGCTGTTGCGTGACGCCGGGGCGCTGGAAGAAGTGGACGATGCGCACGCTTTGGCGGTGGCGGTACGGCGCTTGTTTGAACTGCCGCAAGACGCCCGGCACATGGGCCAGGCCGGTTTGAACGTGATGCTCGCCAACCAAGGTGCCTTGCAGCGCTTGCTGGACGGGTTGGGGCAGTTGCTGAGTCGTTGACGACCCTGTAGGAGCGAGCTTTTGATCTTTAAAAGATCGCGAGACAAGCTCGCTCCTACAGAGGGTTACTGACCGGCGTTACGAATGTTGGCAGCCGCTTCCTGGGCCAGGTCTGGCGGCAGGAAATCTTTGTCCGGGTTGTAATCGGCTTTCAGGTAACGCGACAACGCATCCAGATCGCCCGGGTTCAACGTGCCCGCCGCCTGTTTAAGGCGCAGGTTGTCGAGGATGTAGTCGTAGCGGCTGTTGTTGTAGTCGCGCACTGAGTTGTATAGCTGGCGCTGGGCGTCGAGCACGTCAACGATGTTGCGCGTGCCCACCTGATAACCGATTTCCGTGGCTTCCAGAGCGCTCTGGTTCGAGATGATCGACTGTTTGCGCGCTTTCACCTGCTCGACATCGGTATTCACCGCGCGGTGCAGGTTGCGGGTGTTTTCTACCACCTGGCGGCGCAGTTGCTCACGCTGCTGCTCGGTCTGGTCCAGACGTGAGTACGACTCGCGCACTTGCGAGCTGGTGAGGCCGCCGCTGTAAATCGGGATGTTCAACTGAATGCCGATGCTGGTCTGGTTGACCGGGCCGCCGTAACGCTGGTTCAGGGCGTTCGGGTTGGTCAGGCCGAAGGCATCGTTGTCACCGGTCTTGTATTGCGCCACCGCGTCCACGGTCGGGGCGTGGCCGGCCTTGCGTTGCTTGAGGGTCTCTTGCGCGGCGTCTACCGCGTAGTTACTGGCCAGCAAGTTGAGGTTCTGCTGCGCGGCGGTGTCGACCCAGGCTTTGGCGTCGTTCGGCGTGGGCGGCAAAATCGGCAGGCTGTGGCGCATGCCTTCAATGGCGTTGTACTGGCGGTTGGTCAGCGTCACCAGCGCTTCAAAGGCGTCTTCGACCTGGCGCTTGGCGAGCATGCGGTTGGCCCGCGCCGTGTCGTAGCTGGCCTGGGATTGCAGCACGTCGGTCTTGTCCGACAGGCCCACATCAAAACGCTCGCGGGACTGGTCCAGTTGGCGCTTGAACGCGGCTTCTTCGGCCTTGGTCGCGGCCAGGGTGTCCTGGGCACGCAACACCGAGAAGTAAGCATTGGCGCTTTGCAGAATCAGATTTTGCTCAGTGGCCGAGAGTTGCAGCGCGGCCTGTTCATTGATCGACTCGGCCGCCTTGAGCTGGAACCAGCGGTCAATGCGGAACAGCGGCTGGGCCAGTGTGGCCTGGTAAACCATCAGGCTGCGGTTGGTGGTCATCGACGGCCTGTCGATGGAGGTGCGCACACTGCTCGACTCGGCGCCGCCCGACAGATTAGGCAGCAAACCGGCGCGGGCCTGGGGCACGACTTCCTTTTGTGCCGAGTAGCTGGCACGGGCCGCCGCGAGGTCGGCGTTATTGTCGACAGCTTCCTGGTAAACGCTGACCAGACCGTTTTGGTTGGACACGGGCGCGGGTGAATCCACAGCCATAGCGTTGGTCGCCCAGGACACGGCGATAGCCAGCGAGAGTTTGCGCAGCATGAGCGATCCCTAGTTCAATAATGCGAAATTGATTGTCGAGGCCGTGTTCTGGCACTCGGAGTTACAAGACGTAGCGAGTGTAGTTGCCGTGACACCTTGCAACAATGCCGTTGTTGCCTCTTTCGTCATGCTGTTTATTTCAGGGTTGGCGTTCTGCCACACACTTCTTTATATTGGCCGTGTTCTTGTCGGGGTGCCTTGCTATGAGGCTGAGATCGAATAATTTCGGATCCCGTTGAACCTGATCAGGTTAGCGCCTGCGTAGGGAACAAGATTTCTCGTCTCCCGGCGAGTCCTCTTGAGTGCCGTCCGGGATCGATTGTTCAAAAAATGATCAATCGTTCGAGGTCGTCACTCAGCACCCAGTCCTTGGGTGCGTCCGTGCTTTTTTCAGGTTCTCCCTCCGACAATCCACCTGGATGCAGTCTGGAGAGCCGTGATGAGTACAACACTAAAAAACGCGATCAATCTCAGTGATTCGGCCAAGGTCGATGAGCAGTCGGTCAAGCCGTTTACCCGCTCGCAAAAAGTTTACGTACAGGGTTCGCGCCCGGACATTCTGGTGCCGATGCGTGAAGTCAGCCTTGATATCACGCCGACCGATTTTGGCGGTGAAATCAATGCGCCGGTATTGATCTACGACACTTCAGGCCCGTATACCGACCCTTCAGTACAGATTGACGTGCGCAAAGGCCTGGGCGACGTGCGTTCAGCCTGGATCAATGACCGCGATGACACCGAACGCCTGCCGGGCCTGAGCTCGAACTTCGGGCAAATGCGCCTTGAAGACGCCGAACTGACCAAACTGCGTTTCGCCCACGTGAAAAACCCGCGCCGCGCCAAGGCCGGGGCCAACGTCACCCAGATGCACTACGCGCGTCAGGGCATCATCACCGCCGAGATGGAATACGTCGCCATCCGCGAAAACATGAAGCTGCAAGAAGCCCGTGCGGCGGGCCTGCTGGACCAGCAGCACGCCGGTCACAGCTTCGGCGCCAACATCCCGAAAGAAATCACCCCGGAGTTCGTACGCGACGAAATCGCCCGTGGCCGCGCCATCATTCCGGCCAACATCAACCACGTTGAGCTGGAGCCGATGATCATCGGCCGTAACTTCCTGGTGAAGATCAACGGCAACATCGGCAACAGTGCGCTGGGCTCCTCCATCGAAGAAGAAGTGGCCAAGCTGACCTGGGGCATTCGCTGGGGCTCGGACACGGTCATGGACTTGTCCACCGGCAAGCACATTCACGAAACCCGTGAGTGGATCATCCGCAACTCGCCGGTGCCGATCGGCACGGTGCCGATTTACCAGGCGCTGGAAAAGGTCAACGGCGTGGCCGAAGACCTGACCTGGGAGCTGTTTCGCGACACCCTGATCGAGCAGGCAGAGCAGGGCGTGGACTACTTCACCATCCACGCCGGGGTGTTGCTGCGCTACGTGCCGCTGACCGCCAAACGCGTGACCGGCATTGTGTCGCGGGGCGGTTCGATCATGGCCAAGTGGTGCCTGGCGCACCACAAAGAGAACTTCCTCTACACCCATTTCGACGAAATCTGCGAAATCATGAAGGCCTACGACGTCAGCTTCTCGCTGGGCGACGGCCTGCGTCCGGGTTCGATTGCTGACGCCAACGACGCGGCGCAGTTCGGTGAGCTGGAAACCCTCGGCGAGCTGACCAAAATCGCCTGGAAGCACGACGTGCAATGCATGATCGAAGGCCCGGGCCACGTGCCGATGCAGTTGATCAAAGAGAACATGGACAAGCAGCTGGAATGCTGCGATGAGGCGCCGTTTTACACCCTCGGCCCGCTGACCACCGACATCGCGCCGGGCTACGACCACATCACCTCGGGCATTGGCGCGGCGATGATCGGCTGGTTCGGGTGCGCCATGCTCTGTTACGTCACGCCCAAAGAGCACTTGGGCTTGCCGAACAAAGATGACGTGAAGACCGGCATCATCACCTACAAAATCGCTGCCCACGCCGCGGACTTGGCCAAAGGCCACCCCGGTGCGCAAATCCGCGACAACGCGTTGAGCAAGGCGCGTTTTGAGTTCCGTTGGGAAGACCAGTTCAACCTTGGCCTGGACCCGGACACGGCGCGCTCGTACCACGACGAAACCCTGCCGAAAGACTCGGCAAAGGTCGCGCATTTCTGCTCCATGTGCGGGCCGAAATTCTGCTCGATGAAAATCACCCAGGAAGTGCGCATCTACGCCGCCAACCAACGCATTGAAGCGGTCGACGTCGACGTGGCCAAAGGCCTGGCGGAACAGGCCGAGCGTTTCAAGCAGGAAGGCAGCCAGTTGTACAAGAAGGTGTGATGTAAGCAGTTCCCCTTGTGGGAGCGGGCTTGCTCGCGATGCGAACGACGCGGTCTGCATGTGAAACCGTGTCGACCCCATCGCGAGCAAGCCCGCTCCCACGGGTTTGATTATCCGGCACCTTCTTTCTCTTCAAGAGACTCTTTCCTTGAACACACCCAGCACTTACTCGCCGGATACCGCCGTCCCGTTGGACAAGCGCGTCTTCGGCGCTCGCGATCTGTTTTCCTTGTGGTTCTCCCTCGGCGTCGGGCTGATGGTGTTGCAGACCGGGGCCTTGTTGGCGCCGGGGCTGGGCCTGTCGGGTTCGCTGCTGGCGATTTTTCTCGGCACCTTGGTCGGCGTGGCGTTATTGGCGTCGGTGGGGGTGATCGGCAGCGACACGGGGCTGTCTTCAATGGCCGCGCTAAAACTCAGCCTGGGCAGCCGCGGTGCCATGCTCCCTGCCGTATTGAACGTTCTGCAACTGATTGGCTGGGGCTCGTTTGAAATCATTGTGATGCGCGATGCCGCCAGCCTGCTCGGCGCGCGGGCCTTCAGTGAAGGCAGTTGGCTGAGCAACCCGCTGCTCTGGACATTATTCTTCGGCGCCCTGGCCACGTTGCTCGCGGTCAGCGGGCCGTTGGCGTTTGTGCGCAGGATCTTGCGCAAGTGGGGCATCTGGCTGTTGCTGGCAGCGTGCCTGTGGCTCACCTGGAACCTCTTCGCCAAGGCTGATCTGGCCGCGTTATGGGCGCAGAAGGGCGACGGTTCGATGCCGTTCGCGGTGGGTTTCGACATTGCGATTGCCATGCCGCTGTCGTGGCTGCCGCTGATCGCCGACTACTCGCGCTTCGGCAAACGCGCCAAAAGCGTGTTTGGCGGCACCGCGCTAGGCTTTTTGATCGGCAACTTCTGGCTGATGAGTCTGGGTGTGGCCTACACCCTGGCGTTCGCGCCGAGCGGTGAAGTCAATGCGCTGCTGCTGGCGCTGGCAGGGGCGGGACTAGGGATTCCGTTGCTGCTGATTTTGCTCGACGAATCTGAAAACGCCTTCGCCGACATTCACTCGGCGGCCGTCTCCAGCGGGTTCTTGCTGCGCTTGAAAGTTGAGTACCTGGCCTTGGCCATTGGCGTTATCTGCACCTTGATCGCCCTGCTGGCGCCGCTGGCGCAGTACCAGAACTTCTTGCTGTTGATTGGCTCGGTGTTTGCGCCGTTGTTCGGCGTGGTACTGGTGGACCATTTCATTGTGCGTAAACGCAGCGTCGACGTGATACCGGGCCTGCTGCGCTGGCCGACACTGCTGGCCTGGTCGGGCGGGGTGCTGACCTACCACCTGCTGGCCAACTTCTACCCGGATATCGGCGCGACCTTGCCGGCCTTGTTGCTGGCCGGGCTGCTGATGTGGGTGCTGGGCCGCAAGCACTAACCCTCAACCACAACTCACTTGTAGGAGCGAGCTTGCCTCGCGATCTTTTGATCTTCCAAAAGATCGCGAGCAAAGCGGGTATCAACCGCGACCCGGCAACCACTCCGGCTTGATAATCCCGTTCAAGCGCGAGTACGGAATGCTCAGCTCAACGTTGCCATCGGAGTACGGGGCAATGCTGTACACGTCGTACTTGAGCAAAACGCTGTCTTTAAGCAGCGCCACGTTCGGGGTTTGCTGGAACGGCCAGGTTTTGACGAACTCCGCATCGTTGCTGCGGTGCGAGTTGATCAGCCAGTTGTTGTGCGCCACTTTGGCCGCGCCCCAGAAGGCTCTTTCCTGACCCGGCAGGAGCATGTCTTGCAAGGTCACTTCTTTATGGTCTTTACGCGACCAGTTGATAAAGCCACGGCCCGGCATGCCATGCGCGCCGCCGGTGTCCAGGTAGCTGATCAACTCGATAATCACCAAGTCGTCATGCTGCTCACGTACCTTGGCTTGCAAATACATGCTGTTGCGGGTGTCGGCCGTGCGCAGGAACTGTTCGCGGTAAGCGTTCAGCGACGGCGCCAATTTGTCGTCTGGCGAGTTGACGGTCATTTTCAGCAGGCGCTGTTCAATTAAAGCGTCCAGCTTCGGGTCGGCGGCAAAGTGCACGGTCTCAATGTTGACCAGCGGGCAGTCATCGCCCTTGCAGCCCGCTTTGACCTGCTCGGAGGCATCGGGCGTGAACGCCAGCGGTTTGGGTTGAAAAGCACTCTGGCAAGCACCCAGCGTGAGGGCGATGCAAGTCAGGGAAGCCAGTTTTAAAAGTGACATGGTCGTCCTTCATCAACGAAAGAAAGGTGAACGCAGGCTCGTTCGACTGCCAACAAGGGCGTCAGTTCGCCGCTAAGCTTGAAGGTGTCAATTAGAGTTGGTTTGCAGGCAATCCGTCTATCCCCACGTTATAAAAGGGGCTGCATCCACAAGCACAGGCGCGTTAGGATGCGCGATGCCGTGGGGTCACCCCCGGTGTGAATTTGCCAGCAAGAGGTTTTCCATGACTGACATCACCAAGGCCAAGCCCAGCGCCGTCGAGATCGTAAAACGCGAGAACGGCTACCAGGGGTTTTACCAACTGGACCGGGTTTTCCTGCGCCATGAGCTGTTTGCCGGTGGCATGAGCCGTGAGATCAGTCGTGAAGTGTTTGTGCGTCATGACGCGGTGTGTGTGCTGCCTTATGACCCGGTGCGCGACGAAGTGGTGTTGATCGAGCAGTTTCGCGTTGGCGCCCTGGGCAAAATCGACAACCCGTGGCTGATCGAGCTGGTGGCCGGCCTGATCGACAAGGAAGGTGAAAATGACCCCGAAGACATCGCCCACCGCGAAGGCGAAGAAGAAGCGGGACTGACGTTCTCGGCGTTATGGCCCATAACCCGTTATTTCCCGTCACCCGGCGGCAGCACTGAATTTGTGCACGTGTTTCTGGGGCGTTGCGACAGCTCTAATGCGGGCGGCCTGCATGGTCTGGACGAAGAAGCCGAAGATATTCGCGTGACTAAATGGGCGTATGAAGATGCGCTGCAAGCGGTGCGTGATGGACGTATTTCTAACGCGGCGAGCATTATTGCCCTGCAGTGGCTGGCGCTTAACCGCGCTGAAGTGAGGGGGTTATGGCAGTAAATGGCGTCCGTGATCGCTACCGGGTTGATTTGATTGGCTTGCAGGCTGCCTGCGAAGCCAACTATGCGCGGCTGATGCGTTTATTGCCTGACATGCGCGAGCAACCGAGCGCGCGACAGATCGCGGTCACTCAGGGTGAGCAGATGCTCGGCGTGCTGACCCTTGAAGTGATGCTCGACTGCCCGTACACCAGCACCTTGCGCGTGCGCCAGGAACACAGCCTGCCGTGGCTGCCGGTGCCGGAACTGCAAGTGCAGGTGTACCACGATGCGCGCATGGCCGAGGTGATTGGCGCTGAACATGCGCGGCGCTTTCGCAGCATCTACCCTTACCCGAATGATGCGATGCACCAGCCCGACGAAAAGGCCCAGCTCAATGTGTTTTTGGGTGAGTGGCTGAGCCATTGCCTGGCCTGCGGGCACGAGTACGCCGAAGTCCGCTAGGCTTTCCTGCTGTAGGAGCGAGCTTGCCTCGCGATCTTTTAACGATCAAAAGATCGCGAGGCAAGCTCGCGCCTACAGATGGTTCTGGAGTGGCATAATCGCGCCATTTATCTACCCACCGGGAGAACGCCTTGCCCAACGCTTCCACGCCGACCACCGAAGACTCGGTGCTGCTGGTGCAACTCACCGATAGCCATTTGTTTGCTGACGCAGACGTTTCTCTGCTGGGGCTGAACACGGCGCAGAGCCTGCAACAGGTGGTCGACAAGGCGCGGGCCGAGCAGGGGCAGGTCGATTTGCTGCTAGGCACCGGCGATTTGGCTCAGGACGGCAGCGTTGCGGCGTATCAGCGGTTTCGGCAAGTGAGCGAGCCGTTGTGCGCCAATGCCCGCTGGCTCCCCGGCAATCACGACCGATTGGCGCAGATGCGCGAAGCCACCGTGCAAACGCGTCTGTTGGACCCGGTTGTGGATATCGGCAACTGGCGCATCATTTTGCTCAACTCGCAGGTGCCGGGCGCCACGCCGGGGTATCTGGGGGACGATCAATTACAGTTGCTCGCCCAGGCTGTAAGCGAAGCGCCGCAGCGTCATCATATGGTTTGCCTGCATCATCATCCGTTGCCGGTGGGCAGTAAATGGATCGAGCCGATCGGTCTGCGCAACGCTAAAAAGTTCTGGGCCGTGCTGGATCGCTTCCCGCAGGTGCGTGCCGTGCTCTGGGGGCATATCCATCAGCCCTTCGACCAGATCCGCAATAACGTGCGCTTGCTAGCAACGCCTTCTACCTGCGTGCAGTTCACGCCGGGCAGCACAGACTTTGATGTCAGCGGCGAGGCGCCCGGCTATCGCTGGCTCCGCCTGCACCCCGATGGCGCGCTGGACACCGGCGTTTCGCGGCTGGATAACTTTGTGTTCACGCCCGATTACAGCGCGAACAATTACTGAGTGGGCGGGCCTGAATTATCTTGAAACGGCCATGGCCCCTTGAGTCAGGCTAAACTGCGCGTCTTTCTTGAAACAGCGTTCGGCTAAATCTGTACTCGGGAGTTAGTGCATGTCGGGTTCCATCTTGTATATCCATGGGTTCAACAGCGCCCCCGAGTCGAAAAAGGCCGTCCAGCTGGCCACCGTGATGCAGCGCATCGGCCTCAGTGAGCAGTTGCGCGTTCCGGCCTTGCACCACCATCCGCGTGAGGCGATGGCGCAATTGCAGGCGGCAATCAGCGAACTGGACAGTCCTCTGCTGGTCGGGAGCTCGCTCGGCGGCTACTATGCGACCTATCTGGCCGAACAGCATGGGCTCAAGGCCTTGCTGGTCAACCCGGCCGTCAGCCCGCATCGTCACTTCGACGGCTACCTGGGCACGCAAACCAACTTTTACAGCGGCGAAACCTGGGAGTTGACCCACGATCACGTGCTGGCCCTGGCAGCGCTGGAAGTTCCGGCCCCGCAAGACCCACAGCGTTATCAGGTGTGGTTGCAAACCGGCGACGAAACCCTGGACTACCGCCGTGCCGAACAGTACTACGCCGCATGCGCGTTACGGATTCAGGGCGGCGGCGATCACAGTTACCAAGGGTTTGCCGAACAACTGCCGGGGCTGTTGAGTTTCGCCGGGATAGCGGCACCCCAGTATCAAACCATCGACTTCGCGGCGCTTTAAAGCTCGAGTCCAATGGCCCTTATTTTTCACTTACGACTAACGACGAGACCCTATGGCCACTCCCAGCGCTAGCTCTTATAACGCAGACGCCATCGAAGTCCTCTCGGGCCTCGACCCGGTGCGCAAACGCCCCGGCATGTACACCGACACCAGCCGGCCAAACCACCTGGCCCAGGAAGTCATCGACAACAGCGTCGACGAAGCCCTGGCCGGTCACGCCAAATCGGTGCAAGTGATCCTGCACGCCGACCACTCGCTGGAAGTCAGCGACGACGGGCGCGGCATGCCGGTCGACATTCACCCGGAAGAGGGCGTGTCAGGCGTCGAACTGATCCTGACCAAGCTCCATGCGGGCGGCAAGTTCTCGAACAAGAACTACCAGTTCTCCGGCGGCCTGCACGGCGTGGGGATCTCGGTGGTGAACGCCTTGTCGACCCAAGTGCGGGTCAAGGTCAAGCGCGACGGCAACGAATACCAGATGACCTTCGCCGATGGCTATAAAGCCACCGACCTCGAAGTCGTCGGTACGGTCGGCAAGCGCAACACCGGGACCAGCGTGTACTTCGCCCCGGACCCTAAATACTTCGATTCGCCCAAGTTCTCGGTCAGCCGCCTCAAGCACGTGCTCAAGGCCAAGGCCGTGTTGTGCCCGGGCCTGTTGGTGAGCTTTGAAGACAAAGGCACCGGCGAAAAGGTTGAGTGGCACTACGAAGACGGCCTGCGCTCGTACCTGGTAGACGCGGTCAGCGAATTCGAACGCCTGCCGGACGAGCCGTTCTGCGGCAGCCTGGCGGGTAATAAAGAAGCCGTCGACTGGGCGCTGCTGTGGCTGCCAGAGGGCGGCGACAGCGTGCAAGAAAGCTACGTCAACTTGATCCCGACCGCCCAGGGCGGCACGCACGTCAACGGCCTGCGCCAAGGCTTGCTCGACGCCATGCGTGAGTTTTGCGAGTTCCGCAGCCTGCTGCCACGTGGTGTGAAGCTGGCGCCCGAAGACGTCTGGGAGCGCATTGCCTTCGTCTTGTCGATGAAAATGCAGGAGCCGCAGTTCTCCGGCCAGACCAAAGAGCGTCTGTCGTCCCGTGAAGCGGCGGCGTTTGTCTCGGGTGTGGTCAAGGACGCGTTCAGCCTGTGGCTCAACGCCAACCCTGAACTGGGCATGCAACTGGCAGAGCTGGCGATCAACAACGCCGGTCGTCGCCTCAAGGCCAGCAAAAAGGTCGAACGCAAACGCATCACCCAAGGCCCGGCCTTGCCCGGCAAACTGGCTGACTGCGCCGGGCAGGACCCGATGCGCTCCGAGCTGTTTCTGGTAGAGGGTGATTCCGCAGGCGGTTCTGCCAAGCAAGCGCGGGACAAAGAGTTCCAGGCCATCCTGCCGTTGCGCGGCAAGATCCTCAACACCTGGGAAGTCGACGGCAGCGAAGTGCTGGCCAGCCAGGAAGTGCACAACATCGCCGTGGCCATTGGTGTTGATCCGGGCGCGGCGGACATGAGCCAGCTGCGCTACGGCAAAATCTGCATCCTGGCCGACGCCGACTCCGACGGTCTGCACATTGCCACCTTGCTCTGCGCGTTGTTCGTGCAGCATTTTCGGCCGTTGGTCGACGCCGGTCACGTGTACGTGGCCATGCCGCCGCTGTACCGGATCGACCTGGGCAAAGAGATTTACTACGCCCTCGACGAAGCCGAGCGCGACGGTATTCTCGACCGTCTGGTGGCCGAGAAAAAACGCGGCAAGCCGCAGGTCACGCGATTCAAAGGCCTGGGCGAAATGAACCCGCCGCAACTGCGTGAAACCACCATGGACCCGAACACCCGGCGTCTGGTGCAGCTCACCCTCGAAGACTTTGCCGCGACGTCAGAAATGATGGACATGCTGCTGGCGAAAAAACGCGCCGGTGACCGCAAGTCCTGGCTTGAGTCCAAAGGCGATCTGGCGCAGGTGCTGGCCTGATGCGCAGTGCCTTGCTGGCGTTGCTGTGTGTGACTGCGGCCCCGGTTCTGGCGGATACCTGGCCAGAGCTGGCGCTGCAGTCCGAGCATCCGGTAGCAGGCATGCGCGGGGGTAACTTGTCCGGCCTGGCGATGTGCCAGGGCGAGATGTGGGCCGTGTCTGATCGCGATGATGATCAGCTGTACCGTCTGGATACCCGCGACACGTTGTGGCAGGCCGAGGCGGTGACCATTGAAGTGCCGCCTGCGCCCGAAAGCGGCTTGCCGTGGGGCGTGCGCATGATGGGTAAAGCCATCAGCCCGCTGCGCGGGGGCGATCTGGATTTCGAAGGCATCACCTGCGACGACGCCGGTAACCGTTACGTGGTCAGTGAAGCCCATGCTGCCGTGCTGCGGGTGCCGCCGATTGGCGCCCCGGCCTGGCTGAAAATCGACCCGGCGCTGGTGCGCCAGGCCCGCGCCAGCGGCATGTTGCTGCACTTTAATGCGCTGTTTGAAGGCATTGTGGTCAACCCGCAGGGCACGCAGCTCTGGTTGGCGGCCGAGCGCGAGCGCCGGGGTTTGCTGACCATCCGCAAAAAGCAGAGCGTGTGGGACTGTGAAAACGGTTGCGTATTGATGAGCGAAGGCGGCCTTGAACAGCCGCCGGCGCAACTCAAGGGCAAGCCCCAGCAGAAAGACTTTTCTGATCTGGCGCTGTTCGAGGGCAAGCTATTTACCCTGGAACGCATGGCCTACCGCGTGTGCCGTCGCACTCTGGACACCGGTGAAGTCGAGCGCTGTTGGTCATTTGCCAGCGACGCCTTGACCAAAGAGCGCTTGTACAAAAGCCCGTACGGCAACGCCGAAGCGCTGGTCATCGACGCCAAAGGCGCGTGGATCGGGGTGGATAACGGCAGCCACGTGCGCGCCGATGGCGAGAAACGCCCGATTGTCTGGCGCTTTGCTGCCCCGCAAGGTGGCTGGAGCGCCAAGTCATGAGCCAGCAGGCGCCGGGTAAAGGGATGGGCCGCATCTTCATGATCGTGGCCTGGTGCGCCGGTTTGTACCTGGCCACGCAGTTTTTCGGGCGTGTCGAGCAGCGTCAGCAAAACCCCAATACCGAAGTGGCCTCGCAGCAAGGCAAGGGCTATATCGAAGTGACCCTGCGCGGCAACGTGCAGGGCCACTTTGTCGCCAGCGGCCGGATCAACAACGTGCCGGTGGAATTTTTACTCGATACCGGGGCCACCGATGTGGCGGTCCCGCAGGAACTCGCCAGGCAACTGGCATTGCCCAGGGGCGCCGCCGTGACCCTGAACACCGCCAATGGTCGGGTTGAGGGCTACCGCACGCAAATCGACCGCCTGCAACTGGGCGCCATCGTGTTGCGCGACGTGCGAGCAGTGGCGGCGCCGGGGCTTGAAGGCGAACAAGTGCTGCTGGGCATGAGCGCTTTGAACAAACTTGAATTTACCCAGCGCGACGGCACCATGCTGTTGCGCCAGACAACGAACTGAATGAGGTCCGCATGAGCGACTCCCTTGATCTCAGCCTGGACGGCGTAGAACGCCGGTCACTGGCCGACTTCACAGAACAGGCCTACCTCAACTACTCCATGTACGTGATCATGGACCGGGCCTTGCCGCACATCGGCGACGGCCTCAAGCCGGTACAGCGGCGTATCGTCTACGCCATGAGCGAGCTGGGGCTGGACGCTGACGCCAAGCACAAGAAATCGGCGCGTACCGTCGGTGACGTGCTCGGCAAGTTCCACCCGCACGGCGACTCGGCCTGCTACGAAGCCATGGTGCTGATGGCCCAGCCGTTCAGCTACCGCTACACCTTGGTCGACGGCCAGGGTAACTGGGGTGCGCCGGATGATCCCAAGTCGTTCGCGGCCATGCGTTACACCGAAGCGCGCCTGTCGCGGTACTCCGAAGTGCTGCTCAGCGAGCTGGGGCAGGGCACGGCAGACTGGGTGCCGAACTTTGACGGCACTCTCGATGAACCTGCGGTGTTGCCGGCACGTTTGCCGAACATCCTGCTCAATGGCACCACCGGCATCGCCGTGGGCATGGCCACCGACGTACCGCCGCACAACCTGCGCGAAGTCGCCAGCGCCTGCGTGCGTTTGCTCGATGAGCCAAAAGCCACCGTCGAGCAACTGTGCGAGCACATTCAGGGCCCGGACTACCCGACCGAAGCCGAAATCATCACCCCGCGTGCCGACCTGCTGAAGATCTACCAGACCGGCCGTGGCTCGGTGCGCATGCGTGCGGTGTACCACGTAGAAGACGGCGACATCGTGGTTACGGCGTTGCCGCACCAGGTGTCGGGCGCCAAGGTGCTGGAGCAAATCGCTGCGCTGATGCAGGCCAAGCCGACCAAGCTGGCGATGGTCACCGACCTGCGTGACGAGTCCGACCACGAAAACCCGTGCCGTATCGTGATCATCCCGCGCAACAACAAGGTCGATCTCGATGAGCTGATGCAGCACTTGTTCGCCGTGACTGAGCTGGAGTCGACCTTCCGGGTCAACATCAACATCATCGGTCTGGACGGCAAGCCACAACTGAAAAACCTGCGTGCCTTGCTGGTCGAGTGGCTGGAGTTCCGCGTACAAACCGTGCGCCGCCGCTTGCAGTTCCGCCTGGATAAAGTCGAGCGCCGCCTGCACCTGTTGGACGGTTTGCTCACCGCGTACCTGAACCTCGACGAAGTGATCCACATCATTCGGACCGAGGAACATCCCAAGGCTGAATTGATCGCCCGTTTTGCCCTGACTGAAACCCAGGCCGACTACATCCTCGACACGCGCTTGCGCCAATTGGCCCGCCTTGAAGAGATGAAGCTGCGCGACGAGCAAGACGCCCTGCGCAAAGAACAAGCCAAGCTGCAAACCTTGCTGGGCAGCGAAGCCAAGCTGAAAAAACTGGTGCGCAGCGAGTTGCTGGCCGACGCCGAAACCTACGGCGACGACCGTCGTTCCCCGATCGTGGCCCGTGCAGAAGCCAAAGCCCTGTCGGAAAACGAACTGATCCCGACCGAAGCCGTCACCGTGGTGCTGTCTGAAAAAGGCTGGGTACGTTGCGGTAAAGGCCACGACCTGGACGCGACCGGGTTGTCCTATAAAGCCGGCGACGGTTATAAAACCGCGGCGGCCGGGCGCTCTAACCAATTTGCCGTGTTTATTGACTCCACCGGGCGCAGCTACTCGGTGGCGGCGCACACCTTGCCGTCGGCCCGTGGCCAGGGCGAGCCGCTGACCGGGCGTTTGGCCCCGCCACCGGGCGCCACCTTTGAATGCGTGCTGCTGCCTGACGACGACGCGCTGTACGTGATCGCCTCGGACGCCGGTTACGGTTTTGTGGTTAAAGGTGAAGACCTGCAAGCCAAGAACAAAGCTGGTAAAGCCTTGCTGACCCTGCCAAAAGGCGCGCAAGTGATGGTCCCGCGCCCTGTGGCAGACCGCGAAAACAACTGGCTGGCGGCGGTAACCACCGAAGGCCGGCTGTTGATCTTCAAAGTCAGCGACCTGCCGCAACTGGGCAAGGGCAAAGGCAACAAGATCATCGGCATTCCGGGCGAGCGCGTGGCCAGTCGCGAAGAGTACGTGACCGACCTCGCCGTGCTGCCCGACAACGCCACGCTGGTGTTGCAGGCGGGCAAGCGCACCTTGTCGCTCAAGGCCGATGACCTTGAGCATTACAAAGGTGAGCGCGGGCGCCGAGGCAACAAGCTGCCGCGTGGCTTCCAGCGCGTAGACGCCCTGTTGGTAGAGACGCCTAACTAAGCACGGTGCGCCGATCTGGTTTTTTCGCGCAGATCGGCGCTGCGGCGCTGGAGTCAGGCCGCATATTCACGGATGATATGGCGCTCTTTCGCACAGCTAATGGCGATGTGCCCGATATTTTCTGAGAATGACACTGTGGCGTGCCGTGTGGCGGCCACCTGGATGGAATGATGAACGTTCTGCGCCTTCCTTTAATTGCGTTGCTGGCCGGTGTGCTTGGCCTGGCGGGGTGCAGCGTGCACCAGCCAGCGTCCCTGTACCAACTGGACAGCGGCAACCCCGGCCAGCCCAAGCAAAGCGCTGGCATGGCCGTACTCCTTGGCCCGGTGACCGTGGCTGACTACCTGCAACGTGAAACCCTGTTGCAGCGCCAAACCGATGGCAGCCTGAGCGCGGCGACCGATGGTCGTTGGGCGGGCAGTTTGTCGTCTGACATTGACCAGTTGCTGGTGCGCCAGTTGGCCTGGCGTCTGGACAGCCAGCGCGTGGTGTTGGCCCCGGCCACGGCGGGGTTTACCCCGGACGTGCAAGTGCTGCTGTCGATCACCCGGCTGGACTCGGGTAAAAACCAGCCCGCGATCCTGGATGCTCAATGGCGTTTGCTCGACCGTCGCGGCCAGGTGCGTGACAGCCGCATGGTGCACCTTGAGCAGAAACACGATGGCAGCACAGCCGATCAGGTTCGCGCCCAGGGTGAGTTGTTGCAGCAACTGAGCGAACAACTGACCGTGGCGCTCAAGCCATTGGCCAACCAGCCGCCATTGATCGAGCCACGCAAGCCCGAGCCCAAGCCTGCGCCCAAGCAGGACGTGAACAGGCCCAAGATCCCGACGGCTTCACCGATTCGCACCGACATGGAAGTGTTCCGCTTCTGAGGTGATGGCCAGATACAAAAATCCCGCACGTGTGCGGGATTTTTTTTTGCGTGTGGCCGGTACGTCAACCTCTATGTGGGAGCGGGCTTGCTCGCGATTCAGTCGACTCGGTACGTCTGACCCACCGAGGCGTGGCAATCGCGAGCAAGCCCGCTCCCACAGGATGTTCCGAGTCGCCTACCCGCGGCTCTCGTGCATCCGCGCCAGTTGGCGTTCGAGCATGGACGGGTAGGGCTCCATCAGGCGCTCAACACAGCAGGCGCCTTCAGGGCTGGCAATCGGGCGGATGCGCGCGCGTTGGCGGATCAACGCGTCGTCGCTGATCTTGCGCTCTACCAGCAGCAGGTTGCGGCTGTGTTGTGACAAGGCCAGGGCGTCCTGGGCGGTTTCAGTCAGCAGCAAATCGATCTGGCTCATGCCGCTCAGGCCTTCGCCCAGCACCAGGCCCAATTGCAGTTGCAAGGTAATGCCGCTGTCCGCGACTTCGATCTGCAAGGCATGGCCCAACGCGCGCAGCAGTTCACCGCAGCAAATGGCGTTGGTCAGGTAGTCGTCGCCGCTGTCTTCGCTGTGGAACAGCATCAGCGTGCTGCCATCGTTCAGCGTGTGCAGCTCGCTCTGGTACAGCGACGCCGCCTGGTTGAGGCAGTCGCGATAACGCTCCAGCAGTTCCATCAAGCGGGCACGTGGCAGGCGACGCAGTTGCTCCTGGGCGCCCAGTTGCACGGCCAGTACAGCACTCGGTTGCGGGGCGGCAGGCTTGGCCGGTTGGGCCTTGACCACCGGCGCTGGCGCCTCGGACGCTGTGTCGCGCAGGTCGGCAAACGGGTCTTCGTCGTCGTTTTCGTCTTCTTCGGCACTGATGACCTGGCGCGGCGCAGCTTTTGGCGCCGGTGCAGGCGGGGTTTCATCAAAGCCCGGATCACGCAGGTTACGCACTTCGAACGCCGGCTCGTCGTCTTCGGCTTCTTCGTCGTCGTATTCGGGTTCTGGCTCGGGTTCCGGCTCAGGCGCTGGCGGGGCCAGACGTGTGTGCAACTGGCGGGCGAGGTCGCCGATTTCATCCTGGCGGTTGATGGCCGGGGTGTAAGGGTCCGGCTCACGCAGCCAGACACGCAGTTGCAACAAAGGTGTCGTAATGTTCCTGCCCAAACGCAAGCTCAACGCTAGGGCCAGTGCCAGCAAAATGGCACTCAGGATGCCCATGCTCTGCAAGCTGATGGTCATTGGCTGTTCGAACTGGTTCATGTCCAGGCTGATGCGCAAATGCCCGGCGGTTACATCCTGAAAGGTGATCTTGGTTTGATACACGCCTTCGGTTTCGCCCAGCAGGCCGCTTTTCGGGCGTTGCCCGGCTTCAGCGAGGATGCGGTTGTCGACGCTATAAATAGCGGCGTGGGCCACCAGCGGGTTTTTCGTCAGGTTATTGAGCAGCACGTTGAGGCTGAGGATGTCGTTGGACACCAGCAACTCGGTGGCCGAGGTGGCTGTTTGTGTGGTCAGGCTCTGACCCAGCGCATCGGCTTGCTCGTGCATGGCCTGTTTGAACTGCAAACCCATGACGACCGCATAAATGACCAACGCCAACGCGACCAGAATCACGTTGTGGCTGGCAATACGCAGAGCTATCGGAACGCGTCTATCGCGAAGGGCCCGGAAGATCAGCAGGAAGAAGTTATCGGTTTTGACAGGCGATGGCCGGTTCACTGAGCGCGGCTCTTAGTCCGTTAAGTTGGTGCGCAGTATAGCGAGCAGCCCTGAGGCGGCAAAGCCTTGGCGATGCCCGATGGTCACTGAAAGTGGGTAGAATGCGTTTTTTTTAGCGAATGGGGGTGTGCCTTGCGCGAAATCGTCCTGATAAACATCACCGGTGAAGACCGTCCGGGTCTCACTGCGGCCATTACCGGCGTATTGGCCAGCAATGGGGTGAATATTCTCGACATCGGTCAGGCCGTCATCCATGGCGTTTTGTCGTTGGGCTTTCTGGTGAATATTCCCGAAGCCGAGCAAGTCTCCGCAGTGCTTAAAGACCTCCAGCCCTTGATTGCCAATGAGGGCCTGCAACTGCGTTTTGACCCGATCACTGAAGATCACTACCAGCGCTGGGTCAGCGAGCAAAGCCAAAAACGCCATGTGGTTACACTGATGAGCCGCCAAGTGACGGCCCATGAGTTACAACGTGTGACGTCGGTAATCAGCCAGCACGGGCTGAACATCGAACAGACCGATCGTTTGTCGGGCCGTGTCCCGCTGGACGCCCCCACCGAACTGAGCAAAAGCTGCATCGAACTGCGCGTGGTCGGCGAGCTGGCTGACATCGACGCCTTGCGCACCGCCTTCTTTAACCTGGCGCAAGAACTCCAGGTTGATATCGCTTTGCAGGAAGACACCCTGTTCCGTCGCAACCGCCGCCTGGCGGTGTTCGACATGGACTCCACGCTGATCGAAGCCGAAGTGATCGACGAATTGGCCAAGGCCGCAGGTGTGGGCGACAAAGTGTCAGCCATCACCGAGCGCTCCATGGCCGGTGAGCTGGACTTCAAGGCCAGCTTCAAAGAGCGTTTGGCGCTGCTGCAAGGGTTGGACGTGAGCGTGCTGGACTCGATCGGCGCTTCGCTGCGACTGACCGAAGGGGCTGAGGTGCTGTTTGCCGAGCTTAAGCGTCTGGGCTACAAAACCGCTATTTTGTCGGGCGGCTTTACCTACTTCGCCAAGCAATTGCAGGCCAAGCTGGGCATCGACTATGTGTTCGCCAACGAGCTGGAAGTGGTGGATGGCAAAGTGACTGGCGTGGCTGTCGAGCCGATTGTTGACGCACAGCGCAAAGCCGATTTGCTGACAGAGCTGGCGCGCAAGGAAGGCTTGAGCCTGGAGCAGACCATTGCGGTCGGTGACGGCGCCAATGACTTGCCGATGCTGGCCATTGCCGGGTTGGGTGTGGCGTTCCGCGCCAAGCCGCTGGTTAAAAAATCGGCTAAATACGCGATCACGACCCTGGGTCTGGATGGTGTGCTGTACCTGCTGGGCCAGCGTGACCGTAACGGTCAGGGCTAACGCCCGGTGAAACCTGTGTAGGAGCGAGCTTGCTCGCGAGCTTTTAAAGATCAAAAGATCGCGAGCAAGCTCGCTCCTACAGGGTCTGAAGTGTTATTCGCCGATCTTCTCGCCCATCATCACCGGCGTACCGGCCGCCAGGGTTTCAGCCCACTTCACTTGCTCCGGGCCAAACAACACGATGGCCGTCGAGCCCAGTTTGAAACGACCCAGCTCTGCACCTTTTTCCAGGTGGATTGGCGCACGGGCCGCTTCGTCGTAACGGAAGGTTTTCAGCTCGCGTTTAGGCGGCGTCACCAGACCGGCAAATACTGTTTCAATCGAGGCCACGATCATGGCGCCCACCAATACCACCGCCATCGGGCCGCGTTCGGTATCAAAAATGCACACCGCACGTTCGTTGCGGGCAAACAGCTCCGGTACGTTTTCAGCGGTGGTCTGGTTCACCGAGAACAGACGGCCCGGTACGTAGATCATCTCGCGCAGGGTGCCCGCCAGTGGCATGTGCACACGGTGGTAGTCTTTTGGCGACAGGTAAATAGTGGCGAATTCACCGCCCATAAACTGCGCTGCCACAGCGGCATCGCCGCCCACCAGTTCTTGCACGCTGTAGCTGTGGCCTTTGGCCTGGAACACGCGACCGTGTTCAATCGGGCCGAGCTGGCTGATTGCGCCGTCTGCCGGGCTGAGGATGGCGCCGGGCGTTGGGTCCAGCGGGCGGGCGCCGTCTTTCAGGGCGCGGGTGAAGAAGGCGTTGAAGTGCTCGTAGGCGGTGACGTCTTCAATCAGCGCCTGGGACATGTCCACTTGGTAGCGCTTGGCGAACCAGGTGGTGAAAGCATTTTTAAACCAGCGCACACGGCATTCGGCAATACAGCCCGCCAGGCGCGACAACAGATGGTGCGGCAACAGGTACTGACTCAGAAGGAACAAACGCTTTTTCATGCAAAATCCTTAGTGTTTTACAGGCGGCTCAACAGGCGTGTCCGGGTGGTTGCCCCATTCGCCCCAGGAACCGGCATAGGCTTTGACGCGCGGATAACCGAGCGCTTTGGCGACCAGATAAGTAAAGCCAGAGCGGTGGTGGGTCTGGCAGTGGGTAATCACTTCTTTGTCCGGCGTGATCCCGAGGTCCTTGAGAATCTCGGGCATGTCGGTGCGGATACGCAGGCTGCGTTCTTTGTCCATGCCTGCGGTCCATTCAAAATTCGCGGCGCCCGGGATGTGCCCACCCTTGGCTGCCAGCACTTTCTCACCACGGTATTCGGCGGCGCTGCGGGCATCCCAAATGGCCAGGTCCGCTGCGCCCAAGCGGCTTTGCAGGTACTCGCGGGTGGCGGTAGGTTCGTCGTGCAAGGTCAAGGCAACGGGGCCGCCGACCGCTGGCGGTACGTCTTGGGTAACGTCGTAGCCTTCAGCAATCCAGGCGTGAATGCCGCCGTCCAGATAGTGATAAGCCCGGTGCCCGATAACATCCAGTAACCAAATAAAACGCCCGGCCCAGCCGCCGCCTTCGTCGTCATAGACCACGTACACCGCGTCTGGGGTGTGCCCCAATTCGCCAAACAGCGCTTCGAGCGCGGCTTGGGTCGGCAGCAGGCCCGGTGCTGGCGGCAAACCCAGTTGCGTGCGTTTGGGCTCGACAAAGCGGGCGCCCGGGATATGCCCGGCTTCGTAGCGTGCAGCGCTGCTCAGGTCGACCACGATCACATGGGGGGCATCGAGCCGGGCTTTGAGGTCGCGGGGTTCAATGACTAACGGCAAGCCAGAGAAGTCAGGCATGTGTTCTCCAGAGCAAAAAAAGGGGTGAATTGTAGCGCAAGCGTTAGCGCCCGCGAGCAGTAAAGGTGTGCAGCGCTTTCTCGATACATTGCGCGGTTTTACCAAACGCTTGCACGCTGGTTTCCGAAAACGGCCCGCCGTCCTGGTCGGCCAGTATCAGCATGACCACGCGCCCGTTATTGCTGAGCGAGCGTAACAGCAGATGCTCGCCGGGGAACAGACTGCGCAGGTTATCGGGCATGGCTGCCGAAATCACCGCGTTGTTTTCGGGCGTGAGGCGCACTTGCGCCGGTTGCGCCATCAAGCGTTGCAGGGCAGGGCTGTCGCTGACATTGAGGGTCATGTCGAACGCAGTCTTGGGCAGCCCGAGCACTTGAAACGCGCGCAACAAACTTGAGGTTTTATCGGCCATCAGCAGGATGATCCGGCGCATGCCGCACGCTTGCAGGGCTTCACGGGCGCATAAGGTCAGGTGCATAGGGTTGGCGAAGGCCGTCGGTTCTTCCAGCAGTTGCCCGCAGTATTTGCGCCAGGCCTGCAAGGCTTGCGCGGACGGTGGCGGGGCCGGTTGCCCGTGGGTGTTTTCGCGGCGCGCCTCCCACGGCATGAGCAAGGCCAGCGCCGGGTGCCAGAGGTCTGGGGTTGAGTGATAGCGGGCGCTGCTCGCGGCGTTCTGGTGCACTTGCTGCTGCACTTCATGCAGCGGCAGTTGCAGGTACAGGCTGGTCAGGTACTGCCAGCGCAGGTTGTGCGGCGAGTCCCAGCCCTGTTGCGCGGACAACGCCAAACCGTTGGCCAGCAACAGGCTGTTGGCGGGATGGCTCAGCCAGCGGCGCAGGGCCGGGTCGGCATCCAGCTGTTGTTGCTGATGCAGGGGACGATGGGTGTCGCGGGCAATATGCAGCACGCGGATCAACGTGCGTTTATCGTCGGTGATTACCGCGTAGCCCTGCATGATCCACTCGGGCAGTCGCCACAACTGGGCCAACGCCCGGCAGATCTCGAACAGGCGCACGCCGAACAGCGCCCGTTCAACCTTGTCGGCGCATTCGCCTTTATGAATCACCCGCGCTTCCCATTCTTCCAGCTGTTTGGGGTGCGTCATCGCCATGGCCCACAACGGCGAGAAGAACAACAAACTGCCCCAGTACACTTCTTGCCACAATCTGGCCAGGCGGTTGCCGAACAGGCCAATCCCTTGCTGGGCTGCGTGCTGGCTGATGAGCAGCACTTGGCGCAGGGCGACGGGGATGTCTTCGGCCGGCAGCACCGGCATGCTTTCGAGTAGTTCCTGGGTGCGTTTTAGCCCCAGGCGATTGAGTGCCACTTCGAGGCTTTCGGCGGGTTCGGTCAGGCTGCTTTGCGCGTGTTGATTGGCTTCGCGGATCAGGCTCAAGGCCAGCGCCGGGCTGTCTTGCATGACCTCGGCGATCTCGCGCAATGAGCGGCGACTGTCGCTGAGGGTCTTGGCGACTAACACATGGCTGCGCTGCGGGATCGGCAAACGTACCGCGTCGAGGTGGCTGACCCACGCGTCCAGGGAAGCAGGTATGACTGTCGATGGAACGGTTTCATTCGCCATGATGGTCGCGCGGTCATCATCAATTGTTAAAGGCCCTACAGGGCCAAATGGCTTTTCAGCTTGAACGACTATAGTCTGGCGCAGATTAGCCGATAAGGATAAGAAGAGTTTTAGCTTTGCTGGAATATGAACTTGAACCTGACTCAACAAGTACCTTAACGACCTATGGCTAAAATTATCGGCATCATCGTCGTGTTTGCGAGCGTGCTCGGCGGCTACGTACTCTCTCACGGCAAGATCGGAGCGCTGATTCAGCCTTTCGAAGTCATGATCATCGGCGGGGCTGCCTTTGGTGCATTCCTGCAGGCCAACCCCGGCTACATGACCCTGCACGTGATCAAAAAATCACTCAGCATGTTCGGCACACGCTTTACCCACACCTTTTATTTGGAAGTGCTGGGCCTGGTGTACGAGATCCTCAATAAAAGCCGCCGCGAAGGCATGATGGCCATTGAGGCTGATGTTGAAGACCCTGCGGCCAGCCCGATTTTTGCCAAGTACCCGACTGTATTGAAAGACGAGCGCATGACCGCGTTTATCTGCGATTACCTGCGCATCATGTCGTCGGGCAACATGGCGCCCCACGAGCTGGAAGGGCTGTTCGACATGGAACTGTTCAACCTCAAGGAAGAACTCGAGCACCCGTCCCACGCCATCACCGGCATCGCTGACGGGATGCCGGGCTTCGGCATTGTGGCAGCGGTTCTTGGCATTGTTGTGACAATGGCGTCGTTGGGTGAGGGCGATCAGGCGGCCATCGGCATGCACGTGGGTGCGGCGCTGGTGGGGACGTTCTTCGGTATCCTCGCGGCCTACGGCTTCTTTGGCCCGCTGGCGACGTCGCTGGCCCATGACGCCAAAGAAGAGATCAACGTGTACGAGTCGATCAAAGCCTCGCTGGTGGCCTCGGCCTCGGGCATGCCGCCTTCGCTGGCCGTCGAATTTGGCCGCAAAGTGCTGTACCCCAAGCACCGGCCGAGCTTTTCCGAGCTGGAACAAGTGGTTCGCGGTCGCTGAGTTATGGAAAACAATCAGCCGATCATCATCAAGCGCGTCAAGCGCTATGGCGCAGGCCACCACGGTGGCGCCTGGAAGATCGCCTTTGCGGACTTTGCCACCGCGATGATGGCGTTCTTTCTGGTGTTGTGGCTTATGACCGCCGCCACGCCAGAGCAGAAAATCGCCATTGGTGGCTACTTTAAAGACCCGATCGGTTTCTCTGAAAGCGGCACGCCGTACACCATCGACCTGGGCGGCACGCCCGCATTGGCACCAGAAAACACCCTCAACCCGGAAGAGAAAAAGGAGCCCGTGCCGGACAAGATCAAAATCGATGCGGACCAGATTCAGGGCATGGCCGAGCAGGTTGAGAAGGAGCGCCTTGAGTTGCTGCTTCAGGAGTTGCAAAACAAGGTCGAAGAAAACCCGCAACTGAAGAAATTCAAAGACCAACTGTTGTTCGAAATCACCCCGGACGGTTTGCGTATCCAGGTGATGGACGCCGAAAACCGCCCGATGTTTGACGTGGGCAGTGCGCGCCTCAAGCCGTATTTCGAAGACATTTTGCTGGCCATGGCTGACACCATCGCGGCGGTGCCGAACAAGATCAGCATCAGCGGTCACACCGACGCCATGCCCTATGCGGGCACGGGCGATTACGGTAACTGGGAATTGTCGGCCAACCGCGCCAACGCGGCGCGGCGCACGCTGGTGGCGGGCAGCTACCCCGACAGTCAGGTCGCGCGGGTGGTGGGGTACGCCTCGTCAGTGCTGTTCGACAAGGCCCACCCAAACAACCCGGTCAACCGCCGGATCGACATCGTGGTGCTGACCAAAAAGGCCCAACAAGCGATTGAGGGTGAACAAGGGCCGGACCCGGTCAAGGCTGAACAGTTGCCCAAAGCACTGGACGACCCGATCACCTTGCCGCCCGACCAGCAGCCAAAGCCGATGCATGAGGAGCGCCAGAAGCTGAACTTGTTTGATGACAAGCCCCCGGCCAACCCCTAAACCTGTGTAGGAGCGAGCTTGTCTCGCGATCTTTTAAACGATCGCGAGGCAAGCGCAGGCTTAGTAACTGCTTTCCGGCAAGCTGGCAATGATCGAGCGATAGCTGTTCATGCGCTGTTGCTGCACGCGGCCGTCTTCCAGGGCCATCAACAACGCGCAGCCCGGCTCGCGGTCGTGCTTGCAGTCGCGGAAGCGGCAGCGGCCGATCAAGTCGTGGAACTCGATAAAGCCCGCCTCAACGTCAGCCCGGCTGACGTGGCCCAGGCCAAATTCACGAATACCCGGTGAGTCGATCAACTGACCGCCGCCCGGGAAGTGGAACAACCGCGCGGTGGTGGTGGTGTGCGTGCCCTGACCGGACAGCTCCGACAGCGGCCCGACCCGCAGGTTGACCTCCGGCAGCAAGCTGTTGACCAGCGAGGATTTACCCACGCCCGACTGCCCCACAAACACGCTGATACGGCCGTTGAGTTGCTCTTGCAACTGCTGCATGCCGTCACCGTGGTGCGCTGATACTTCCAGCACCGGGTAGCCCAACTGGCGATAAACCCCCAGCAGTGCATTCAGAGCGGGTGCGTTTTGATCGTCGATCAAGTCTGCCTTGTTCAGCAGCAGGAATGGGCGGATCCCGGCGTGCTCGGCAGCCACCAGGTAACGGTCGATCAGGTTGGCGTGAGGCTCGGGCATTGGCGCGAAGACGATCACGATCATGTCGACGTTGGCCGCGACCGGCTTGAGCTGGCCACGGTTGTCGGGGCGGCACAGTTCGGTTTTGCGCGGCAATTGGGCGACGATCACGCCGATGCCCTGATTGCCTGCGCGCCACACCACGGTGTCACCGGTGACCAGTGCGGGCAGGTTGGCGCGCAAGTGGCAACGGAACGTCTGGCCTTTCAGCTCGCCTTCTTGAGCCTCGACTTCGACCTGCACACCGAAGTGCGCGATCACCAGGCCGAGTTGCTCGGGGCCTAAGTCGCCGCCCTCAAGCGCTTCAAGGGCGCTGGATTCGCGTTTGGCGGCGCGGGCAGCGCGCTCGCCCTGGATCTTTTCGATGCGCCAGTTTTGGCGACGATTGAGCTGGCGTTTGGCCATGGGTGTTCCGTGTTGATAACGATAAGAAGGGTAAAACGCTGGCGAGTTTAGCACGTGGGCCGGGCGCCTAAGCTAAACTGCGCGACTAAGCACTGGAGGCCTTTATGAACAACGCGCAGAACCTGATCTGGATCGACCTGGAAATGACCGGCCTTGATCCGGACAACGACGTCATTATCGAAATGGCCACCATCGTCACCGACAGCAACCTCAACACCTTGGCTGAAGGCCCGGTGATTGCCATCCACCACAGTGATGAAGTGCTCGCCCGCATGGACGAATGGAACACCCGCACCCACGGCGCCAGCGGCCTGACCCAGCGGGTCAAGGACAGTACCGTGAGCATGGCCGAAGCCGAAGCGCAGACCCTGGCTTTCCTTGAGCAGTGGGTGCCTAAAGGCAAATCGCCGATCTGTGGCAACAGCATCTGCCAGGACCGGCGTTTTCTGTACACCCACATGAAGACTCTCGAAAGCTACTTCCACTACCGCAACCTGGACGTCTCGACCCTCAAGGAACTGGTGGCCCGCTGGGCGCCGGAAGTGCGCGATACCCTGGTGAAAAAAGGCACGCACCTGGCACTGGACGACATTCGCGAGTCGATTGCCGAGCTGCAGCATTACCGCAAGCACTTCATCAAGTTCTAAAGACGCCTGTTTGCTTTAAAGATCAAAAGATCGCGAGGCAAGCTCGCTCCTACAGGGGGGTGTGTTTTGCCCCCTTTTGGTGCTCTCAGCAACTGAGTAGACTGCGCGCCTCATTGCAAGGATCGCCGCCATGTTGCTGATGCTCTATTTAGTCGCCATTACTGCTGAAGCCATGACCGGCGCGCTGTCTGCCGGGCGTCGGGGCATGGACTGGTTTGGTGTGGTGCTGATTGCCTGCGTCACCGCGCTGGGCGGCGGCTCGGTCCGTGATGTGCTGCTGGGGCATTACCCGCTGACGTGGGTCAAACACCCGGAATACCTGGTGCTCACCACCTTTGCCGCGTTGGTGACGATTTTTATCGCACCGCTGATGCGCCATTTGCGTTCACTGTTTTTAGTGCTCGATGCGCTGGGGCTGGTGGCGTTTACCCTGATCGGCTGCATGACCGCCCTGGAAATGGGTCAGGGCATGCTGGTGGCGTCAGTGAGCGGGGTGATAACCGGCGTGTTTGGCGGCATCCTGCGTGACATCTTCTGCAACGACATCCCGCTGATCTTCCGTCGCGAACTTTACGCCAGCGTGTCCTTCGCGGCCGCGTGGTGCTTTTTGCTGTGCACCTACCTGAACATGCCCAACGAACAGGCGATCTTCGTCACCTTGTTCGGTGGGCTCTTGCTGCGCCTGCTGGCGATTCGTTTTAACTGGGAAATGCCCAAGTTCGTGTATAACGACGAGCATTAATCGGCCAGCAGCGAATCCACCAGCGCGCGGGCCGTCTCCATGTTGTGAATGACCTGCCAGAGTTACTCGGCCTCAATGCCTGACAGGTGGGTGTTGGGGATTATGTGGGAATTGCAGGCATTCCCTTGTGGGAGCGGGCTTGCTCGCGATGCAGGCGACGCGGTAAGTCAGGTGTTATGCGTCGATGCCATCGCGAGCAAGCCCGCTCCCACAGAGTTCTGCTTCATACTCGCTCAGCATGCTGCTTTAGCGCCCATTCCACATGCTCTTGCACCAGCTCAGACGGGTACTCACGCCGGGCTTTCAACGCTTCCAGCACCGGAATAGTTGAAGGCGCGTTGCCCAAACCCACCGCCAAGTTGCGCAGCCAGCGCTCGTAACCGGCCCGGCGCAGGGGCGAGCCTTCGGTGCTGCTCAAAAACTTGTCTTCGTCCCACATGAACAATTCGGCCAGTTCGGCGTTGTCCAGGTTGTGCCGGGGCTTGAAGTCGCCCTCAAGGGTGCTGCGGGCGAAGCGGTTCCAGGGGCAGACGATCTGGCAGTCGTCGCAGCCAAACACCCGGTTGCCCATCATTGAACGCAGTTCTTCCGGGATCGCGGTTTTAAGCTCGATGGTCAGGTAAGAAATGCACCGCCGCGCATCCAGCACATACGGCCCCACAAACGCCTTGGTCGGGCAAATGTCCAGGCATGCGCTGCAGCGCCCGCAGTGTTCGGTGGTGTGGGGCTCGTCCTCGGGCAGCGGTATGTCGACAAACAGTTCACTTAAAAAGAAGTAACTGCCTGCTTTGCGGTTGAGCACCAGGGTGTTTTTGCCGATCCAGCCCAGCCCGGCTTTTTGCGCGATGGCCTTTTCCAGCACCGGGGCGCTGTCAACGAAAGCGCGAAAGCCGAAAGGGCCTATTTCGGCCTGAATGCGGTCAGCCAACTGTTGCACGCGTTTGCGGATCAGCTTGTGGTAGTCGCGGCCCAAGGCGTAGCGCGATACGTAGGCTTTTTCGGGCTGGGCCAGCAATTGCGCCATGTGCGTGTCGCCGGGCAGGTAGTCCATGCGCAACGACACCACGCGCAAGGTGCCGGGCACCAGTTCTTCGGGGTGCGAACGTTTGCTACCGTGGGCGCCCATGTATTCCATGTCGCCGTGATAGCCCGCGGCCAGCCAGCGTTCAAGGTGTTGCTCGTGTTCCCCCAGATCAAGGCCGGCAATGGCGACTTGTTGAAAGCCCAACTCACGGCCCCATTCCTTGATGGACTGAGCAAGAGCGGGTAGGTCGGCAGTAATAGCAGGCATGAGGCAAGAGAAACCAGAGCTGAGATGCGTATAATTCTGCCAGACATCGGAGCCCGACACGCATGCCGCAGACCAAACACCTCTTTGCTGACCCCCAACCGCTGCTGGCAGACACCTTGCCACGGCTGCCTGCACGTGCGGCCGACGCCCACAAAGGCCAGTTCGGCCATGTGCTGCTGATTGGCGGTGACCGGGGTTTTGGCGGCTCCATTACCCTCAGCGCCCAGAGCACCTTGCGCTGTGGTGCGGGGCTGGTGTCACTGGCCACCCGCCCGGAGCATGTGCCCGCGGCCTTGACCCGCTTGCCCGAGGTGATGACCCTTGGCGTGTCGTCGGCCAACCAGTTAATGGGCGTGTTGGCGCAAGCCAGCGTGGTTGTGGTGGGGCCGGGGTTGGGGCAGGCCGCGTGGGGGCGCAGCTTGCTGTCGGCGGCGGCTCAGGCAAAAAAGCCACAAGTCTGGGATGCCGATGCGCTCAATCTGTTGTCCAACGCTGACTGTGCGCTGCCAGCAGGCTGCGTGCTCACCCCGCACCCCGGCGAAGCCGCGCGTTTGCTGGGCTTGAGCACCGAGCAGGTGCAGGCGGATCGCCCGGCGGCGGCCCGTGCGCTGGTTAAAAAATACTCAGCGGTGTGCATCCTTAAGGGGGCAGGCACGTTGATTGCCGGGCTGGAGGGCCAATTGGCCCTGTGTACGCACGGGCATCCGGCCATGGCCACGGCAGGTTTGGGCGACGTGTTGGCCGGTGTGGTCGGCGCGATGCTGGCGCAGGGCATGAACGCCTTTGATGCCGCGTGCCTGGCGGTGTGGCTGCATGCCCGCGCCGGCGAACAACAAGGACAATTGGGCCGTGGGCTGGCGGCCAGTGATTTGATACCAGCCATTCGTCAGTTGTTGGAGGAGCAAACACCGTGTCTGAATTAACACTGCATCTGGCGGATGAAGAGGCCATGGTCGTCTTTGGCGGGCAGTTGGCCCGCATCACCCAGGGGCATGGGCTGATTTTTCTGGAAGGGGATTTGGGCGCGGGTAAAACCACCCTGTCACGCGGCATTATTCGCGGCCTGGGCCACACCGGCGCGGTTAAAAGCCCGACGTTTACCCTGGTTGAACCCTACGAAATTGGCGACATCCGCGCTTACCATTTCGACCTGTATCGCCTGGTTGACCCGGAAGAGCTGGAATTTATGGGGATTCGCGACTATTTCGACGAAGACGCCCTATGCTTGATTGAGTGGCCCCAACAAGGTGCAGGCTTTTTGCCAAAGGCTGACCTGACCATTACCATTAGGCCGCATAACACCGGGCGCGCGCTGACGTTGTCGCCCCAAGGTTCGCGTGGCGAGGCTTGGTGTGCCGCAGTGGCGCTGGAATACAAATAATGATGGGGTTTGGTATGCGCTTTCGCGCGTTAGTGAGTGTCGTGGGTCTGTTGCTGAGTGTCATGGCGGTTAATGCCATAGCAGCGACACAAGTGAAAAGCGTGCGTTTGTGGCGTGCCCCGGACAACACGCGGCTGGTGTTTGACCTGACCGGCCCGGTGCAGCACAGCGTGTTCACGCTGACGGCGCCTGACCGTCTGGTGATTGATATCAACGGCGCCACCCTGGCCGGGCCGTTGAATGTGGCCACGGCCAACACGCCGATCACCAGCATGCGCTCGGCGCAGCGCACACCGACTGACCTGCGGGTGGTCATCGACCTGAAAAAACCGGTAACCCCCAAAAGCTTTGTGCTGGCCCCTAACGCCCAGTACGGCAACCGCCTGGTGGTCGATTTGTTCGATCAGGGCGCAGACCTGGCCCCAAGCCTGCCCGCCACGACAGTGGCCAAGGTGCCTGTGGTGCCGGTACCGGTCCCTGTGCCGGTCACGCCTGCCCAGCCTGATATCAAGCTGCCGCCGGTGCCGAGCGGCAAGCGCGAAATTGTTGTGGTGATCGACCCCGGCCACGGCGGTGAAGACCCGGGTGCTTCCGGTTCTGCGGGCCAACACGAAAAGAACGTGGTGCTGGCGATTGCCAAAGAGTTGCAGCGCCAGATCAACGGCATGCGCGGCTTCCGGGCTGAGCTGACCCGTACCGGCGACTACTTCATCCCGTTGCGTGGCCGTACCGAAATCGCCCGTAAAAAGGGTGCCGACCTGTTTGTGTCGATTCACGCTGACGCTGCGCCGTCCAAGGCGGCGTTTGGTGCATCGGTGTTTGCCTTGTCTGAACGTGGCGCCACGTCCGAGACGGCGCGCTGGCTGGCTGACAGCGAAAACCGTTCTGACTTGATCGGCGGCGCGGGCAACGTGAGCCTCGATGACAAAGACAAAATGCTCGCAGGCGTACTGCTCGACCTGTCGATGACCGCCTCGCTGACCTCCAGCCTTAACGTCGGCCAGAAGGTTCTGAGCAACATCGGCCGGGTCACGCCGTTGCACAAGCAGCGCGTTGAGCAGGCCGGATTTATGGTGCTCAAGTCGCCGGATATCCCGTCGATCCTCGTGGAAACCGGGTTTATTTCGAACGCCAACGAAGCCTCGAAACTGTCCTCGACCAGCCATCAGCAAGCGCTGGCGCGTTCGATCAGCAGTGGCGTGCGCCAGTTCTTCCAGCAAAACCCGCCGCCGGGCACCTACATCGCCTGGCTGCGTGACACCGGCAAAATCGCCCAAGGGGCCCGTGAACACACGGTTCGCCCAGGCGAAACCCTGGCGATGATTGCGGTGCGTTACCAAGTGGGCGTGGCGACGCTGCGCTCCACCAACGGCTTGAAAAGCGATGAACTGAAAATCGGTCAAAACTTGAGCATTCCGGCCACCGAGCTGGTGACCAAGCAATGAGTGATGAGGTGATGAACAGCGCCCGCATTGAACTGCTTAGCCCGCGGCTGGCTAACCAGATTGCCGCGGGTGAAGTGGTTGAACGCCCGGCCTCGGTGATTAAAGAGTTGCTGGAAAACAGCCTCGACTCGGGTGCCAAGCGCATTGATGTTGACGTCGAGCAGGCCGGGATCAAGCTGCTGCGGGTGCGTGATGACGGCAGCGGTATTTCCAGTGACGACTTGCCGCTGGCGCTGGCGCGACACGCTACCAGCAAGATCCGCGACCTCGAAGACCTTGAGCGGGTGATGAGCCTGGGCTTTCGGGGCGAAGCGCTGGCTTCGATCAGTTCGGTGGCCCGCCTGACCCTGACCTCGCGCACCCGTGGCGCCGAGCAGGCGTGGCAGGTCGAAACCGAAGGCCGCGACATGGCCCCGCGGGTTCAGCCAGCGGCGCACCCGGTGGGCACGTCGGTTGAAGTGCGCGACCTGTTTTTCAACACCCCGGCGCGGCGTAAATTCCTCAAGACCGAAAAAACCGAATTCGATCACCTGCAAGAAGTGATCAAGCGTCTGGCTTTGGCGCGTTTTGATGTGGCGTTCAACTTGCGCCACAACGGCAAAAGCATCCTCAATCTGCACGAAGCCCGCGATGCCACGGCCCGCGCCCGGCGGGTGGCGGCGGTGTGTGGCCCGGCGTTTCTGGAGCAGGCGCTGCCCATCGAAGTAGAACGCAACGGCCTGCATTTGTGGGGCTGGGTGGGCTTGCCGACGTTTTCTCGCAGCCAGGCCGACTTGCAGTACTTCTATGTGAATGGCCGTGCGGTGCGCGACAAGCTGGTGGCGCACGCGGTGCGTCAGGCGTACCGCGATGTGCTGTTCAATGGTCGGCACCCGACCTTTGTGCTGTTTTTTGAAGTCGACCCGTCGGTGGTCGACGTCAACGTGCACCCGACCAAACACGAAGTGCGTTTCCGTGACGGGCGCATGGTGCATGACTTTTTGTACGGCACGCTGCACCGCGCGCTGGGCGACGTGCGCCCCGAAGACCAACTGGCCGCGCCTGCGCCGGTGCCGGGGGCTGAG
>NZ_WIVZ01000028.1:0-74663 GCF_009600325.1 Pseudomonas sp. FSL R10-2189 | reverse complement strand
AGTGAGATTGGTCAACTGCTGCCGCATCAGTGGGCGCAAGCCCTAACTTACGCAAGGTGAGTTGGGCGGACGCTTACGCCGATATGGCTATCGCCGTATCACTGCTGCCGTTCGGCGAGCTGGCCATCTCGTGAATCACAAGACTGTTCAGCGCCTCATGGGCGAGCTTCAGTTGAAAAGCCGTGTGCGCATAAAGAAATACCGGGCCTACAGAGGCGAAGAGGGTCAGGTAGCGCCGAACCTGCTGAAACGGAAGTTCGATGCCAAACGACCGAACCAGAAATGGGTAACCGATGTGACGGAGTTTCGGGTCGGCGGGCAGAAACTCTACCTCTCACCGATACTTGACCTCTACAACGGTGAAATCATCGCCTTCAAGACCGCCAGACGCCCGCTGTTCGACATGGTCGGCGCGATGCTACGGCAAGCTTTTGAACGGCTGCGGCAGCGCGATAAGCCAATCTTGCATTCCGACCAGGGATGGCAGTACCGGATGCCTATCTACCGCCGCGTGCTGAACGAGCGTGCGGTAAAGCCAAGCATGTCCCGCAAAGGAAATTGCTATGACAATGCGGCTATGGAAAGCTTTTTTGGCACGTTGAAATCCGAGTTCTTTTACCTGAACAAATTCAACAGTCTCGATGAGCTTGAAGCAGGTATAGAGGACTACATACACTACTACAATCACTCGCGAATCAGACTGAAACTAAGCGGCCTGAGCCCTGTGGAATACAGGACTCAAGCACGGCGGGCATAGAAGGCGTCCAACTTTTCGGGGTCAGATCAAATTAGGTGGACACCATCGCCTTTGGGGCTGAAGTCGTAGACCACGGCCTTGAGTGCCGAGAATGGCGTACTGCTGTAGGCCCAAACGTAAGCGCGGTGGGTTTTCTTCTCTCCTGGCGCCAGCATTTGTACCGGCGTTTCATCGGCGTGGACAACGCGCTGGGCCAGTACTGCTTCGCGCAGCGCATCGACCAGCGGCTGAAGCTGCACGCCGGTGTGACCTACCCACTGTGTCAGTGTCGAGCGCGGGATGGCCAGGCCGGCACGGCCGAAGATCTTTTCCTGTCGATAAAGCGGCAGATGGTCGGCGAATTTAGCCACCATCACGTGCGCCAGCAGGCCGGCAGTGGGGATGCCCTTGTCGATCACCTGCGGCGGTACCGGCGCCTGGATCAGCATTTCGCACTGCCGGCAGGCCCATTTCCCACGCACATGCTGTTCGACGGTGAACACGCCCGGCGTGTAGTCCAGCTTCTCGCTGATGTCTTCACCGATGCGCTGAAGCTGGCAGCCGCAAGCGCACTGAGTGTTGTCTGGCTCGTGATGAATCACAGTGCGCGGGAACTGCGGCGGCAACGGCGCGCGCTTGGGTTGCTGGCGTGGTTCTGCCTGGACAGGTGATGGATGAAGAGCTTTTAGCTCGGCCTCGATGGCTTCAAGGTCGGTATTGAGCAGGTCTTCGAGCAAGCTGCTTTGCGCTGGGCTGATCTGCTCGCTGCGCTTGGCGAACTTGTGGCGCTTGAGAATGGCGATCTCGTGAGTGAGTTGCTCGATGATCGTTTCATCGCGATGGATCTTTCGACCCATGGTGTCGACCTTGGACATCAACTGCGCAGCCAGCGTGCGCAGTTGTTCGGGAGTCATTTGATCGAGATCAGGCATGGAAGTCATGCCGTGGATTTTACCAAAGCAACCCTCCTGTCACAGCTACAAGCCAGGCTTTAGAGCAATGTAATTGCGCCGCCTGCACCTACTCGCTGCCAAGGCAAGCCAAGTACCAGCGCCTGAAGTTGTTCGAGGTCGAGTTCCACCTCCGTCCCACGATGGATGCCCGGCCAATGAAACTTGCCCTGGTTCAACCGCCGCGCCGCCAGCCAGATACCGACGCCATCATGCACCAGCACCTTCATGCGGTTGGCCCGGCGGTTGGCAAAGAGGTAAGCGCAGTGCGGCTTCGCCGTACCGAATACTGCAGTCACTCTGGCCAATGCGGTCTCAGTGCCGGCACGCATATCCATGGGTTCGGTGGCGAGCCAGATGGAGTCTATGCGGATCATCGAGTGAGCCCACGGATGAATCGGGCGCACCCTTCGGGATTTGAGGATGGCCACTTTACTGTGAGCGTCTGCTGGCCAAAAGGGACTTCGATGATGACAGACATTTGCTGATCGGGTTGGATGCCGGGCTCCAGCTTCAACGGAACGAAAGCGGGTAAAGCCGGTACCTGATGATCTCGATAAACAGGTATCCATTTGCGAACCAGGTTGGCGTTGATGCCGTGCCGCAAGGCTACGTTGGCGATCGAGATGCCAGGTTGCAGGCATTCCTGAACGACCTGGGTTTTAAAAGATTTGGAATAAGAGCTTCGTTGGCGCATTGCGATCCTGACGATAAGGACGATGGTGTCCACGTATTTTTAAGTGGAGAACATCGCCTTTATGGCTGGGATCAGGTAGGTGACTTCACCGGCCGGTTACCGCGCAATGCGGCAAGGTGTGATTGCGGGACGCTTACCGCCGATAAACGGAAAACCCCAAAATAGTGGTTGCGAGGCCATTTTCGGTTAATATTTTCTGAGTGCTCGGAGCATATTTTAAGAAAATCTTGGCTCGGTTAAGAAAATCTAGATAACGACAGGGGAAAAAAGTGGGAGATCTAGTGGGTTACGCCCATTAGTTCAATGCGATGGAGCTACCCACTGGTTCGGCAGCAAATGTCCAATTTCACTGGTGCTCTGTGTCGACAACTGCGTAAGCACATCCTTTAAGTGCACACCATGTCCTGGCTTCGCGGGGTCGGGTAGATGACTTGGCCGGACGCATACATTCTAATCGACTGCGGGCTATTTCAAGGCAGTGACGAACGCATTGCATTAGACAGGAACTCACAGTATCCGCAGATCGACTTTCCGCTTGAAGGCATAAACGCCTTGGTCATCACCCATATCCATGCCGATCATGTGGGGCGTCTTCCTTATTTGCTGGCTGCAGGATTCAAGGGGCCGATCCTGTGCAGTGAACCATCAGCAAAATTGCTGCCACTGATACTTGAAGATGCATTCAAGCTTGAGGTGAGTCGTGAGCCGAAGATCATCGAACGATATTTACAGCGCGTGCACCAGCAAGTGATTGCGCTGCCTTTTGGCCATTGGTTCAACATTGAGCAAACAGATAATCTGCGCGCTCAAATCCGGCTGCAGAGAGCAGGCCACATACTGGGATCAGCCTATGTGGAGTGCGATCTAGATTATCCTCAGGCCTCGTTGAGGAGACGCATCGTCTTTTCGGGTGATTTGGGCGCTCCGCATTCGCCATTTCTGCCCGCGCCAGTGTCGCCCGAGAAGGCAAATGTGTTAATTCTTGAGAGCACATACGGCGACCGTTTACACGAAAATCGTCTGAACCGCCAAGAACGTTTAGAAGTCGCTATCGACAGGGCTTTGGCTGATCATGGAACGTTATTGATTCCAGCGTTCAGCATGGGCCGTACTCAAGAGCTACTCTACGAAATCGAAGATATATTGCATCGCAAAGCGTTGCTTGGTCCGGCGCAAGCAGTATGTGATGACGCTCAATTTCTTCCCATTACTTGGCCACAAGTGCCGGTTATTCTTGATTCCCCGTTAGCAAGTCGTCTAACCAAGGTCTATCGTGAACTGCAGGACTATTGGAATGAAGAGGCGCAAGTGCGTCTGGGACATGGACGCAAACCTTTGCATTTTGAGCAATTGATCACTATCGACAGCCATGCCCGGCACTTGCAGACCGTTAACTATCTGGCCAGCACGGGGCGTCCGGCAATCGTCATCGCCGGAGGAGGGATGTGTTCCAGCGGTCGCATAGTCAATTACCTGAAAAGGATGTTGGCTGACCAACGGCATAATGTCCTCTTTACAGGCTATCAGGCGAAGGGAACTCCTGGAGCGGTGATACAAAAATACGCTTCGTCAGGCGGTTTTGTTGAATTGGAAGGTGAGCGCTGTATGATCCATGCTGGCGTCAGCACATTGGGTGGGTATTCCGCCCATGCCGACCAGAAAGACTTGCTCAACTTTGTATCAGGCATGTCTGATTGGCCTGAAGAGATACGTTTGGTACACGGTGAGGTGTCGGCAAGGAAAGCATTGGCAAGGGAACTGTTGAGCCTGTATCGCGCTCAAAACAGAGTTGTCGATGTCCTTGTCCCAACAGGCGCTGAGCCGCTTGTGCGAAGCTTATTGCAGTCATGATAAGAACCCAGTGGCTTACCATGCGCAGATGCAGAGCAAAATGGTAAACACGGATGAACCCATTAATGAAGTCCCCATGCAAATAACAAACACTCCAGTACCGCCTGATCCCAGCACGCCGAAATCTGATGACTGGTACCTGGTGCAATGCAAGCCTAAACAAGACGAACGTGCAGAGGAAAATCTCCAGCGCCAAGGCTACGAATGTTCACGCCCGGTTTGCCGACGTGAAAAGTTGCTACGTGGTCAGCTGAGCTGCGTTAAAGAGTCTTTGTTCCCTGGCTATCTGTTTATCAACATGCCGGAAGGCGCCAACTGGGCACCCCTACGCTCAACCCGCGGAGTCGCGCGGGTTGTTGCATTTGGCGGGCGACCTTTGGCCGTCAGTCACGAGTTGATCCTTCAACTACAATCACGTGCAGACACGCACGTCATCTCCAAATTTAATGCTGGCGACAAAGTCACCATTCTTGACCAAGGCTTCGCGGGTATTGAGTCCATATTCATGTCTATGGACGGCGAGGAGCGGGTCATTCTGCTCATCAACCTGATGAACCGTCAGCAGCAAATCAGTTTGCCTGTCACGAGTATTTCCACTCGGTAGGCAAATCAGGGCTGGAGCTTAGCCATGGCCAAGGAAAACCGTTCTCAGGAAATTAACGATAAATCCTGGGGCGGTAGCGTGCTTGAAGGCAGGACTTTTCCTGTGCCTGAGGGGGCCGGAAGAGTACGCAGAAAAAATTAAGGAAGTACTCGCTACATGACCAACCTCCAACGTAAAGGCATCATCCTCGCTGGCGGTGCAGGTACACGTTTGCATCCCTTGACACTTGGGGTGTCCAAACAAATGTTGCCCATTTATGACAAGCCCATGATTTTCTATCCGCTGTCTGTCCTCATGCTGGCGGGTATCCGTGAAATATTGATTATAACAACCCCTGAAGACGTGCTTTGTTTCAGAAAACTGCTGGGGGATGGCAGCCAATACGGCATTGAGTTGAGTTATGAACAACAGCCTACGCCAGGAGGGTTGGCGCAAGCCTTCATCATTGGGGAAACGTTTATTGGCAATCATCCTGTCTGCATGATTCTTGGTGACAATATTTTTTATGGGCACTACTTCTCAGAAAATCTGAAAGCAGCGACCTCAAAACCTTCTGGGGCCACGGTATTTGGGTATCACGTTTCTGACCCTGAACGCTTTGGTGTGGTTGAATTCGATAACGCTGGACGAGTCGTCAGCATTGAGGAAAAGCCAGAGAAACCGAAGTCTAACTATGTCGTGGTGGGTCTGTATTTCTATGATAACCAAGTTGTGGATATTGCCAAGAAAATCAAACCTTCATCACGCGGTGAACTCGAAATCACCGATATCAACAGTTTTTATTTAGAACAGGGTAGTTTAACGGTTGAAATATTGGGGCGCGGCTTCGCATGGTTAGATACGGGTACCCATGAATCGCTGTTGGATGCGAGTTGTTTTGTTCGAACCATTGAGCAGCGGCAGGGTTTAAAAGTGGCCTGCCTTGAAGAAATTGCTTTCAATTTTGGTTGGATTGACTCCGAGCAGTTGGCACGACAGGCTGTGAAGTTTCAAAAAACCGGTTATGGGCAATACCTCCTGCGTTTGCTAACGGAAAAGCGTGCCACATGAAATTTACGACGACATCTATTAAAGGGTTAGTGGTTATTGAGCCTGATATTTTCAGAGATGACCGTGGCTGGTTTTTGGAAATATTTAATCTGCAGGCTTTTAAGTCTGGCTTACTGGCACTCGGTTTAAATAGTCCTGACTATTTTGTCCAGGATAATGTGTCTAGCTCGAAAAAGGGTGTGGTAAGAGGATTGCATTATCAGCACGAGCCCTATGCCCAAGGCAAACTCGTGAGCGTTCTACATGGTTCAGTCTTTGATGTGGCAGTCGATCTGCGGCCTGACTCAATAAGTTACGGCGAATGGTTTGCACTGGAATTGAATGCTGTAAATAAAAAGATGGTATGGATACCTGCAGGGTTTGCCCATGGGTTTTTATCTCTGGAAGAAGACACGTGCGTCAGCTATAAAGTTGACAAATATTACAATAAGGATTCGGAGCATAGTGTGGTGTGGGACGACGCTAATCTGGGTATTCAATGGCCAACCTTAGCTGAATATTATTTGAGTGACAAAGACAAATCTGCACCGGCTTTTGTAAAACTTCCCGTATAAGAGATCTTCTGGAGTCTGGGCACGCTGGGTATGAAGTGTTTTGTGTGTTTTGATTCGGAGAGGCAAAGTTGAAGAGTGATAAAGTTTCGGTATTTGTGATTTTGTTAGCGTGCCTGTTGGTCGTGTTGGGGGATGTACGATTTGTCATTGGTTCGGCCGGTTATTGGGTCGCTTGGTGTGCGGTGATATTTGCAGGGTTCTTTTGTTCATCGCGTCAGTTTGGTCGAATGATCAGTGCTGAATTATTTGTATACATGACAGGTTTTTTTCTGATTCTAGTGTCGTTTTTCCTGAGCGGTATCATCAATCAGGATGAATATACAATTTATCAGGGCGTGAAAGTTTTTTTTATCGCATTGGCATTTTGTTGTATTTATATCAATGCCCGTGATTTAGCCGGAGCGGATATCTATAAAATAAGTCTGTTCTGTATTGCTATTGGCTTGTTTATGTTCTTGATATCTAAATTTTACCTGCGCGAGTTCTATGTGGAGTTGGGAGATGGGCGTCAAGGCAGCCAATTTGCCTATCCAGGGGTCCTTTGGAAAACGCCCGTATTTTTTGTCGGTTTTGTGGTTGCTGGAATGATTTCCGGGGCAGGGAATAAAATGCTTTCTCTGCTGGCCATGCTAGGCGGTTTGTTCTTGTTGAAGTCTGACTCAAGTCGAACCGGATTTTTGATTCTTGCGGTGATGGCGCTGTTATTTGTTGTGCTCTGCGCATACTTGAAGCCTAAAGCGGCCGTTCTGTGCTCATTGGTGCTAGGCGTGTGTGGCATAGGTTTGTTGATACTGTACAGTGGTGGGTTCGTATTTTTCAGCAATGCTGAAGAACCGCTGGTATTAAACAGGCTTGCTGCAGGAGATCCAATAAGAACAAAAATGCTGTCAGACGGGATTTTACATGTTCAGGAATGTTTTCCCTTCGGATGCGGATTCGGTACAGCCACTACGCTGGTCGATGGTGAAAACATGGTTGTGCATAATGCTTATCTCTCTTCGTTAGGTGATATTGGGGTATTGGGGTTCATAGGGATGGCGATACTCATGTTCTCTCCCGTATTTTTCTTCCTTGGGAAATTAATTACCTATCGATTACAAGGTGTCACGTCGGTTGCAAATCTTGCGTATTCGATTGCAGCCTTTGGTGGAGTATTGGGTTATGCCTTTTTAATGATGCTTCATCCCTTCAGTACAGAGCTCTCTGAGTGGGGGATATGGGCGTTGATGGTCTCTCTGTTATCTACCTTTTCTAGGCTCATGCTGGCGACTGATGATACCCAGGTAGAGGCATGACATGATTTTGCAGTTAAAAAATGTAAGCTTGTTGTTTGTAGCTCAGTTGGTCAGCTATCTGATTCCCATTCTAGAAATCCCTATCTTGGCTAGGGCGCTCGGGGTGGATGAGTATGGGCATATATTGCTGATACAAACAACAGCATTGTTATGCTCTCTTGTCGTGGAGTATGGCTATTCGTTGAGCGGTGCTCGGCAAGTTGCATTGTGCGGCGATGATAAAAAATTATTGTCCAATATTTATAATGAGATCACCTCGGCAAAAGTGATTTTAACCACCGGCATGGTGATCGCCTCAGTCCTTGTTATTTTTGTTACTAACACCGATGTCAAACCGCAAGCGGCAGTGTGGGGATATCTGTATTTCTTCGCATTTGGGTTCAGCAGTATTTGGTTGTTTCAGGGTTTGGAAAAAATAACATTCCCCGTTATTTTTGAGGTCTGCTTGAGATTTGTTGGGTTGCTGGTACTGTTTATTTTTATCTCTCAGCCTGAAGATGCAATCAAAGCGCTTATGATCATGTCGTCATTTGCCTTGCTTAACACGGTGGTTGGTTTTTACCTGGTGTATAAAGTAGTTGGCGGTTATTCGTTTAAATTTAGAGGCGGCCTAGCACAGATAAAAGATGGTTTTCACAGTTTCTTATACAAGAGTTCAAACAATATTATGATGAGTGCCGGTCCTGCGCTGGTCGGCGTTATGTGTGGGCAGGCTGCAGTGGCAAAGTATGCCCCGGCTGAAAAAATAATCAAAGCGTCTGTGGGGCTGGTGGGGCCTGTATTGATTGGCTTGTATCCTTATTTGAGCAGAAAATTATTGCAATCCACAACGCTCAATTTGAAATTTTCCAGTTTTATTGTGGCAGGCCTATTTTTTGCCGGCGTGATAGGTGCAGCCATAATCTATGTGTTAGGGGACTATTTAATTCGTTTGATGCTGGGTCCTGGCTTTGAAGAAGCGATTGTTATATTGCGAATTTTTGTATTTATCATTCCATTCAGAATGATGAATCAGGCGATGGGGCTGACAATATTTATGCCTCTCGGCCAAGATCGGATTTTAAGCTTTCTGTTGATGTTCTTCTCTGTCTTTTCTTTAATCTTAGCGGCATTACTATCCTATACGTTTGAGTTGAAAGGAATTGTTTACGGATTTGTAGTGTCGGAAATTGCTTTTTCCATATCGTTAGCGGTGTTTGCGATCAATATCAAGCGGGTAGAGAGTTGCGCATGTTGACAGTTGTTACGGCTACTTATAATAGGGCTTACACACTTCCACGATTGTTTGACAGTCTGCTCCAGCAAACCCGAATGGACTTTGAATGGGTGGTGGTAGATGACGGCAGCACTGACGAAACCGAGAGTCTGTTAAAAGATTTTCAGGCGCAAGCTACGTTTTCCATGAGAGTGATCAAGCAGAAAAATGCGGGTAAACATGTTGCGATCAATTCAGGTGTTCAAGCTAGCAGCGGTGCATGGGTCTATTTTGTAGATAGCGATGATGCCCTGACAGTTGATGCAGTCGAGGTATTCACGGCTGCAGCAGCGAGCGATAGGGATAAAACCACGGTTGGCTATTGTTACAGGAGACAAGCTTTTTCAGGAAAAATCGTAGGTCGTCCCGCTCACGGATCAACTGCAGAGCTGACGGTGATGACCCCCACAGCAGCTGGGAATTTTTACGAGGGTGATCTGGCCTATATATTCAAGCGTGCTGCATTAATAAAACATCCGTTTCCAGTCTTTGTAGGGGAGAAGTTTGTCCCGGAGTTGTTGATTTGGAACAGAATATCAGATGAAGGAGTTATTAATTTTTTTGGTAATAAAGTTCTCTATTTGTGTGAGTATTTAGAGGATGGTTACACAGCTAATTTTTCCAGCATGTTACGTCGTAATCCGCTCGGTTTTGGTTTGTATTACAAGCATCAAATACTTCGTGAACAAAGCGCCGTCAGAAAAATAAAATGTATTATCAGGTATGTCCAATGTCTAGTTTTCAGTATGACCAAAGAGCGCGTTTCTTAAAATGAAAGTACTTTACTTAATCACTGGGCTTGGCGTCGGTGGTGCTGAGCGCCAAGTGCTCGACCTGGCCGATAGACTCTATGAGCAAGGGCATATTGTTAAAATCTGCTACTTGACTGGGCCTGTGTTGCTGCGACCCAAGCACGAAGAGATCGAGTTGGTCGGATTAGAGTTGGAGAAGACGATCTCTGGTTTTATAAAGGGCGCGTTGAAACTTCGGTCAGTTATCAAGGCATATGACCCCGATGTGGTTCATGCTCATATGGTTCATGCAAACCTGCTATCACGTGTTGTTAGATTGTTTTGCCCAATAAAGAAATTGATCAATACTGCCCATAACACGAATGAGGGCGGAAAACTTCGTATGTTGGCATACCGCCTCACCCACTCGCTAACCGATGCCATGACCAATGTGACATTGGAAGCAGTAAAGGTATTTGAACAAAAAAAAGCCGCCCCTCCAGGTGGGATTTTTGAAGTTTCAAATGGTATTGATACGACGCTCTATAGACCCGACAAGGTATCAGGGCAGCGATTAAGAGACGTTAACGGTATCGCTGATGAAGATAAGTTAATAGTGGCTGTTGGGAGGCTTGAGGCTGCAAAAGATTATGAAAATCTAATCAACGCTTTTGGGCAGTTATCTGAGGACTTTACTGATACCAAGCTATGGATTGTAGGTGAAGGAAGTGAAAGACAGAAATTAACTGATCTCGTGATTCAGTTGAATCTATCGAACAAAATAACGTTCCTCGGTGTTCGATCAGATGTAGCGAACATTTATAATGCTGCCGATCTGTACGTACTGTCGTCTGCGTGGGAAGGCTTTGGTTTAGTCGTTGCCGAAGCCATGGCTTCAGAACGTGTTGTTGTTGTAACGGATTGCGGAGGTGTTAAGGAGGTCGTGGGTGAGTGTGGATATTTAGTCCCTGCTCAAAATTCTTTAGCCCTTAAGAATGCCATTACTAATGCTTTGGATATTTCAAATGCCGAAGCTGAAAATATGGGGCGTTTAGCACGAAAACGAATCGTTGATAACTATTCGATCGACAAAATTGTTGGTGTTTGGTTGGATGTATACAGGGCGTGATTATATAGTTTGCTAGCATTGACCCGTGTTTAGTCATTGAAAAGCAGGATTTTTTGAAAGGAGGTCGATTGAAAATAGTATATGTAATTACGCGCTCAGATGTATTGGGTGGCGCTAGCGTACACTTGCTTGACTTGGCGGCAGGGGCTCAAGCGAAAGGTCATGATGTCGTTATTGGTGTCGGCGCAGAATCGGAAACCGGTGTTTTATTCGATCGTGCTGCATCCATGGGGCTAAAGTGCCATGGCCTGCGAAATCTTGTAAGGGAAATAAGTGTTGTAAAAGACCTTCTTTGTTTTTTTGAGTTGCGTAATTTTTTTAAGTTGAGCAAACCTGATGTTGTTCATGTTCACTCGTCAAAAGCAGGTGTTATCGGCAGGTTAGCAGCTAAAAGTCTTTCTATCCCCGTCGTTTTTACAGCACACGGATGGGCATTTACTGAAGGTGTATCCGTCAAGAGGCAAGCGTTCTATCGATGGATCGAAACCCAACTTTCTAAAATTTCTAATAAAATAATAACTGTCTCTGAATATGATCGACAGTTAGCTGTCTCTCAGAATGTTGCTACTGAGGAAATGCTAGTCACGATACACAATGGTGTCCCTGAAATCACTCCGGCGACGACTAAACGCTCTGACGACGCCACTGTAAATATCATTATGGTTGCTCGTTTTGAAAAACCTAAAAATCAGACAGCTGTTCTACAAGCCTTAGCGGCTATTGAGATCCAAAACTGGCACTTGGAGTTAGTAGGCGACGGTCCTGAACTTGCTAAATGTGTATTACTTGCTGAGCAATTAAATATTGCAAAGAAAGTTACATTTTCAGGTGCGTGCTCGGATGTTGCTGTGCGTCTGGGCAACTCAGATATATTTGTTTTAACTTCTGATTGGGAAGGTCTTCCGCTGACTATTCTGGAAGCCATGCGATCAAGCTTGCCAGTTATAGCTTCAGACGTAGGTGGGGTAGCAGAGTCTATTGATGACGGCGTTACAGGCATACTGGTTTCCCGTGATTACACGGTGGCTTTACGAAATGCATTCGTACAATTGTTACAGTCTCAAGGAGAGAGAGAGTCGATGGGTTATAAAGCACGCGAGAAATTTGAGCAAGAATTCACGTTTGATTTAATGTTGCGTAAGACCCTTGATGTTTATCAGTTAGTGTTAGAAGAAAGAACATGAAAATACTAGTAACGGGTGCAACTGGGTTCATAGGAGTGTCTTTGTGCAAGGCACTGATAACTCTACCTGATGTTAGTGTTGTTGGCTCAGGTCGAAGTTCAATAGAGCTCGTGGCTACTAATTTCGTATTTTCCAAGGTAACCGATACTTCTACTGCTGGAGAGTGGCGCAATATTCTTGAAGGCGTCGATGTTGTCATTCATTTAGCTGCCCGCGCACATGTTTTATCTGAAATCAGTAGCGATCCTATGGTCGAGTTTCGAAAGGTTAATGTTGAAGGGACATTAATGTTAGCTGAACAAGCGATTAATGCTGGCGTTAAAAGATTTATTTTTCTTAGCTCCATTGGTGTTAATGGTAGTTGTACTTTAGAACAAGCTTTTGATGAAACTAGCTTACCTGCTCCGCAGGCGATGTATGCTGTATCAAAGTGGGAAGCTGAGCAAGGGCTAGAAAGTCTTTGTGCGAACAAATCAATGGATTTGGTGATCATAAGACCTCCCTTGGTTTATGGCGCCAATGCACCGGGTAATTTTAAACGTTTATTGAAATTAGTCTCGTCGGGTATGCCATTGCCACTGGCGGGATTAAAAAACACGCGGACGATGGTCGCGTTAGAAAATTTGGTAGATTTTATCAAAACCTGTGTGACTCATCCCTCGGCTGCCAATGAGATGTTTTTAATATCGGACAAGCAGTCAGTGTCGACACCGCAGATAATTAAAGCGTTGGCATCGGGTATGCACTCTCGTTCGCCATTATTTGCAGTACCTGATCTGTTCTTGCTTGGTGGTGCTAAGATACTGGGTAAATATTCCGTTTATCAGCAACTGTGCGGTTCCCTGGAAATAGATTCCAAAAAATCAAGAACCTTGCTGTCATGGGTTCCACCCGTCGATGTCAAAGATGCTTTGGAAAAAGCAGGCCGTGACTTCAAAAAAAACCAAATGCCTTAATGGTCACTCCATAGTGCAATCTTTTATTTATTCGTGAGTTTTCATATGGCTCTGTGGTTGTTTATACCTTTAGTGTGCATTTTTTGCCTTTTCTTCACCGCCTGTCTTAGAAGATATGCTTTGGCGAGCAACCTGATGGATGTGCCGAATGCACGTAGTTCACATTCTATCCCCACTCCACGGGGCGGAGGAGTGGCCATTGTCGGTGTGTTTTTATTGACAGCTCTCTATCTGGCAATCATCGGCGCCATCGACTGGCACTCGGCGTGGGTGTTCATTGTTTCTGGCGGCGGAGTTGCAATATTAGGCTTCCTTGATGATCACGGGCACATAGCCGCTCGCTGGCGTTTGTTAGGGCACTTCTCAGCAGCTGTATTTGCTGTGTTTTTGTTAGGAGGACTTCCACCCATAGTTGCCTTTGGTTTCTCTCTAGATTTGATGTGGCTCGGTAGTCTGTTCGCAGTCCTGTATCTGGTCTGGATGCTTAATCTTTACAACTTTATGGATGGCATTGATGGTCTGGCCAGCATTGAGGCGATATGTGTTTGCTGTGGTGCTGCGCTTGCTGCCTGGTTGTCGGGTTATCATGAATTGATATGGGCCCCCTTGTTGTTGGCTGCAACAGTGATGGGCTTCTTGTACTGGAATTTCCCTCCGGCACGTATTTTTATGGGAGATGCCGGCAGTGGTTTTTTAGGAATTACTCTTGGAATCCTTTCGTTGCAGGCCTCGTGGGCTAACTCAACTTTTCTCTACGTTTGGTTGATTCTCCTTGGCGTATTCATCGTCGATGCGACAGTGACGCTGTTGAGACGATTAGTACGGGGCGATAAAGTCTATGAAGCTCACAGAAGCCATGCCTACCAGTTTGCCTCCCGTCATTTTGGCTCACATCGAGTGGTTACTTTGACAGTTGCTGCTATAAATATTGGCTGGCTGTTGCCATGGGCACTGGCTGTGGCTGTTTTGGGGGTGGATGGTCTTATCGCTTTGATTTTGGCCTATCTACCACTTGTTTTTTTGGCGTTGAAATTTAACGCCGGTGGTTTGGAAAAGCAGTAACAATTTTGTAGTACGTAGGAATTTATAGAGTTAAGCATGTGTCACATTGATGTGCGATGCGATGCGATGCGATGTTAAATTAGAGGCCGACGACACCATGGATATAATTCGATCATATTTACTCAATATGTCTCGACGGCAAAAGCGGGCGATTCAAGTAATCACTGACACTGCGCTCGTTTGGCTTGCCTTATGGTTGGCTTTCGTCGTCCGGTTGGGCATCGACGATATGATCAACCCGGTCACTGCCCATGTCTGGTTATTTGTTGCAGCACCTTTGGTAGCCATTCCTCTGTTCATCCGTTTTGGCATGTACCGAGCAGTTATGCGCTATTTCGGCAATGATGCTCTTATCGCGATCATCAAAGCGGTTAGCTTGTCTGCCCTGATTCTAGCGGTAGTGGTGTACTGGTACAGCAACCACGATAACGTTGTGCCACGTTCGATCATTTTCAACTATTGGTGGTTGAGTTTGATCATGCTTGGCGGACTACGCCTGGCTATGCGCCAATACTTTTTGGGGGATTGGTTCGCCGCCGCTCAACACGTTCCTTTTACCAGTCGTGATGATGGATTGCCGCGGGTTGCTATTTATGGTGCCGGTGCTGCGGGTAACCAATTGGTTGCCGCATTGCGGATGGGCCGGCTTATGCGCCCTGTGGCTTTCATCGATGACGACGACAGTATTGCGGATCGAATCATTTCCGGGCTGCAGGTTTTCAAATCCGAAAATATCCAGAAGATGATCGATCGAACCGGGGCTCAAGAACTGCTTTTGGCTATCCCTTCATCCTCGCGTGCACGCAGGCGTGAAATATTGGGTTTGCTGGAAGGTTTTCCGCTGCACGTGCGCAGCGTGCCTGGGTTTATGGACTTGGCAAGCGGCAGGGTTAAGGTTGACGACATCCAGGAAGTGGATATTGCTGATTTGCTAGGCCGTGATGCAGTTCCAGCACAAGCTGAATTGTTGGAGCACTGCATTCAAGGTAAATGCGTTTTGGTCACCGGAGCAGGCGGCTCCATCGGGTCTGAACTGTGCCGACAAATTCTTAGCCTCAAGCCCACCACACTGTTGTTGTTCGAGCATGGGGAGTTTAATCTTTACAGCATTCTTGGCGAGTTGGAACAGAGGGTCAAATGTGAGTCGCTGATGGTGCGTGTATTGCCAATTTTGGGCTCTGTTCGCAACCCGCAAAAACTGCTGGATGTCATGAAGACTTGGCATGTTGACACTGTTTATCATGCTGCAGCCTATAAACATGTGCCGATGGTTGAGCACAATGTGGCCGAAGGTGTACAGAACAATGTCATGGGTACGCTCTATACCGCCCAGGCAGCATTGCAATCAGGTGTTGCCAACTTTGTTTTAATCTCGACTGACAAGGCGGTGCGCCCAACCAATGTCATGGGTAGCACCAAGCGCCTGGCAGAAATGACTCTGCAAGCGCTGAGTCAGGAAATAGCCCCCGCCTTATTTGGTGATTCGGCCAAAGTGTCACGCGTGAACAAAACCCGATTCACCATGGTGCGTTTTGGCAATGTGCTGGGTTCATCGGGTTCAGTGATTCCTTTGTTTCATAAACAGATCAAGGCCGGTGGGCCATTGACCGTCACTCATCCCAAAATTACTCGTTATTTCATGACAATCCCTGAGGCTGCGCAACTGGTCATTCAGGCCGGATCAATGGGGCAGGGGGGGGATGTTTTTGTCCTCGACATGGGGGAACCGGTACGCATTGTTGAACTGGCTGAAAAAATGATTCACCTTTCAGGTCTGAGTGTGCGTTCAGAAAAGAACGTACATGGCGATATTACAATCGAGTTCAGTGGCCTGCGACCTGGTGAAAAGCTTTATGAAGAGCTGCTTATTGGTGACAACGTTGCGGCTACACAGCACCCAATGATTATGCGTGCAAACGAAGATATGTTGAGCTGGGACGAACTGAAAGACCGATTGACACAATTGATGGATGCGGTTCGCCAAGATGACTATGTGTTAGTCAGGCAGATATTAAGCAATACCGTCAGTGGTTATTCGCCTGAGGGTGATATTGTTGACTGGGTTCATCAGCAGCGACGCTTTGAGTTGTAACATGCCATATTATTCATAGGGTTTAAGAATCAGGTATTTCAGAGAGCTGAACATTGGATTTTTAGCGCTAAGCCAGTCATTGACTGGCTTTTTATCATGAATCGTTCGTATGAATTTAAACGTTAATGCCTGTGAGAATAAACAAGTGTGTTTAGTTTTAAGCCGTGATGGGGGGTAAAAAATATCTTGGTGGTGAGTTATTGAGTAACTTTTCGGTGGGTATTATACACAGCTGCCTGTTGTGTTAGATTGCAAGTCCAATTTTTTTATAAAAAGCTTGAGGGGTATTAAAAGTGAGCAAGCTTTTTTTAAAATATTTGTCTGTGGGTGTAGTCAATACTATGCTGCACTGGGTTGTATTTGCATGGCTGGTTTATAAGGAAGACTGCAGTCAAGCTACGTCAAATCTATATGCTTTCTGTATTGCTGTTACATTTTCTTTTTTTGCTAATTCGTATGTAACGTTCCAGAAAAAGCCTACGACAGTCAGGTACATTGCGTTTGTTGCTTTTATGGGGGCATTAAGCTACGTATCTGGTTTTTTTGCCGATCAAATAAACTTGCCGCCAATTTTAACGCTGGTAACATTTTCTGCCATCAGCTTGATTGTGGGCTTCTTTTACTCAAAATTAATTGTTTTTAAAGATATTAAATAATGAAAATATCATTGGTTGTGCCTGTTTTTAATGAAGAAGATGCAATACCTATCTTCTATAAAGCTGTTCGTGAAAACAAAGAAATGAGCGAGTATGAAGTAGAAATTGTTTTCATAAATGACGGTAGTCACGATACAACAGAATTGATTATTAATGAATTTGCGGCTATAGATAGTTTAGTGATGGCGCTAAGCTTTACCCGAAATTTCGGTAAAGAGCCAGCGCTATTTGCGGGTATAGAGTATGCGACTGGAGATGCCGTAATTCCAATTGATGTAGATCTGCAAGATCCCATTGAAGTAATTCCGAAGCTTATTAGGAAATGGCAGTTAGGGGCTGATGTAGTGTTAGCCAAGCGTACTGATCGCTCTAAAGAAAACTGGTTGAAAAGAAAAACAGCCGAGTGGTTTTATAGGTTTCATAATAAAATCAGTACGCCAAGAATCGAAGAAAATGTAGGTGATTTTCGACTGATGTCAAGAGAGGCAGTCGAAAATGTTAAGCTGCTGCCTGAGCGTAATCTATTTATGAAAGGTATATTGTCATGGGCAAGCGGAAATATTGAACTGGTTGAATACACAAGAGCAGAGAGGTCTGCAGGTGATTCAAAGTTTAATGGCTGGAAATTATGGAATCTGGCGATAGAAGGAATAACCAGCTTTTCATCTCTCCCTCTAAGAGTCTGGACATATTTAGGGTTGTTCGTGGCTACCTGTTCATTTTTGTATGGGAGTTTCATGGTAGTTGATAAAGTTATCTGGGGTAATGATGTGCCTGGTTATCCATCACTACTCGTCTCCATTCTTTTTCTTGGTGGTATTCAACTGATAGGTATTGGTGTACTGGGTGAATACATCGGGCGCATATACACAGAAGTAAAACAACGACCGCGGTATATCCTCAAAAGGCACGGAAAATGATTTACAGCAAAAAATGTTTTATTTCATGCCTGGTGATATTGGGGGTGGCCTTAATCCCCATTATTAGTTCTAATGTTTACTATATGGATGACTTGTATAGGGTTGTCCTAGGTATTAAAGGGTGGTCGGGGGATGCAAGACCATTCGCAGAGATTTTTTATAATGTATTAACTCTGCAAAGCGATATTATGCCTGATTTATTTCCGGCACCTTTAATATTGGCAGTGGTTTTTTTGTGCTTTGTTTTTTCTATGTTGTCTGAGAGATTTTCTAACGGTAGAGATATTCTTTTCGCCTTTTGTATATGTCCCTTAATCCTAAATCCTCTGTTTAGTTCGAATTTGCATTTCAAATACGATTCGCCTTTTATGGTGCTTTCTGTTGCGTTTGCCTTGCTGCCGTTTTGTTTTGCATTCAAAAGAACAGTTTTGTACGTTCTGGTTACTGCCGCATTTGTGACGCTGACATTGTCTACTTATCAAGTTTCAGTGAATATTTTTGCTGTTCTGACAGTCGTCGAATTCTTATATGTCGCGACAAAAGGGGATTTTAGAGCCGCCGTGTTAAGACTGATTAACAGAGGTGTCGGTTTTATTGTCGGATATCTTGTTTATTCTAAAATCATAATCCCCCTAACACCGGTCAATAAATATTTTCTGGAATATAGCTCTGCTGTAGGTTTGAATAAATCAGGTGTTTTGAAAGTATTGGATAATTTTACATCTTCATTTTCGATATTTTCTAACAGTCAAAGCATGGGGTTTGAGATTTTCGTTTTCTGTATAGTCGCTGCTTATGTTTTGGCAATTTCCAATTTATTAATATCAAATCACAAATCTATAAGTCCAATTGCTTTGGCTTTGTCAAGCGTTTTGGCTTTCTTTATGTTTGTGTTGCTAATTCCCGGTGTCATGATTTTTAGCGAGCAACCACTATTCTTCGCTAGGGGGTATATCGGTTTTGGTGGATTTGTCTCGGCCATGCTTATACCTTTGTGCTGGGCTTCGGTTAGGGTGCTTCGATATATCCTAGTCATTCCTTATGTTTATATGGTTGGCTTTGTCTATGCTGCACATAACGCTTTTAAAATAGAAAATGACCATATTGAACAAACTGCTATGAACATTATTAGTGACATAAATAATAGCGGACACGATGATGTAAAATATATTCGGGTCGATGGTGAACTGAAAAATTCCCCAGGTACTGAAGTCATAGTGACTGCGTATCCTCTGGTAAAAACTATTTTGCCTAAAGCATTTTCGTATCAATATGACGGAGGTCTATACGTTATTAAAAGGCTTGGTCTGCCAGATGTGAAATATGCAACGGATGAAAATGCTGAGGCTATTTCTAATGGTTGTCTGCCTAAGTTAAAGAGACACTATTACGATATTTGCTTCGGGGCCGAAGATACGGCTTATGTGAAATTTAAATAATGCGGGATGGTTCATCACCCTGGTCTGTCGATTTTTTATGTCTGCAGGGTGCCGACTAGCAGGCGCTCTCTTGAGTGCCTCCGTCGCTTTGATGTAAATCATAGCCTGTTACCTCGGCTTACATTGTAGGAAAGGAACCTTGTAAATGCGTGAATAGTAACGTGTACGCATTTATTTGTCAGAAGTTGTAACTCTTGGAGGGTCATGATTCGCTTGTTTAGCCCCTTTGAGCGGACAGGTTTTTTTCTATAAATATATTCAAGGCGTAGGACTTTTTATCCTGTTTATCAGCAAACTAAATATTAAATTTCTGCGCTGTTGATTTCGAGTACACACCCTGCAACTGACACATTTTTGACACCCTTCAACCATCGCCTAAGTTTGGAGTACAGCTCAGGAAAGCTGTTTCCACTTAACGATGTATTGGAGTGTCACTTATGCGTATTGCCTTGCTCTCTTCGATGTTTTTGGCTTTGATAGTTGGTATTTCCAACGTGGCTCATGCTGCTCCTGTGGCAGAAGCGGGTGCACCGGTCGTGGCTGCGACGGCTTCACCTGATGTGCAAGTGATGACAATCAACCTCAATACGGCAGATGAGGCGACACTTCAGCGCGAACTGTCCGGTGTTGGTGCCGCCAAGGCTAAAGCAATCGTTGCTTACCGTGAGGCAAATGGGGCTTTTGCTTCGGCCGATGAGTTGCTGGAAGTCAAAGGCATAGGCAAAGCCATTTTTGACAAGAACCGGGATCGGGTTGCCGTTAACTAAGTAAAGCGTGGGAATGCAAAAGGCCAGTCAGTGACTGGCCTTTTTTGTTTGCAGCCGCTTTTACTCGACTGATTGCTTCAGTGTTTTACGTGTTACATCCAGAATTTTTTCTCTTAACGCGTCACTCTCAACGCTTCGGGCAAGCACCAATGCGCCCACCAAGCTGGCGAATATCATGATGCTCTGGTCTTCAGCCTCAGTGCCCGGCAGAGTGCTTTCGATTTGTTTGAGCCTTGCGTTGATAACACTGTCGGTCGTCGGGCTTGCGTGGCCTTGCTGTGCCATTTCTGCAGACATGGTTGGCAATGGGCAGCCTTCATGAGGCGAGGTCACGTGCCATTGCGAGAGGTATGTATCAATAAACGCATGCAGTGGCTGCGGCTGACTGAATATGTCGGCACACAGGCCATCGACTTCGCATGCTGCCTGTTGCAGGGCTTTTTCAACCAGTTCGTTTTTTGAGGCGAAGTGAGCGTAAAAGCCACCGTGGGTCAGGCCCAAGGATTTCATCAGGGGCTGCAGGCCGGTTGCTCCAATCCCGTCACGTCGAAACAGGCCAGCTGCTTCTTTGATAATGCGCTGATGCGTCAGGGCTTTGTGATCGGGTGAGTAACGCATGGCTGCTGCCTCTTTGTGCAATGACGCATCATAGCCCTGAGTTTCGAGACATTGCACAGACACTTCATGCATTTGTGTATAGGTTTTTGTCCTCAGGGCTCATTCTTGAACGAGCGCTGAGGACTGCCCACGTTTTAGCGGTCCTTTGATTCTTTCGCGTCCATTTCGGCATTGCGTTCAGCAACGCGTTTGCGCTGCTCATCGGTCAGCTCCACTTTGTCGGCGGTGTCGCGCAGGGTCATCAGGCCGCCAACTATAGCGCCGATGACTACGATGAGTATTATCCAACCATACCAGGGCATTGTGTTCTCCTTGAAGGGCACGTAGCTGAGCAAATAATTTGCGAAGCGTAGTGCTGTCTATCCCGTTAAGTGTGTGAGTTATCAGTGATTTCATTGTAGGCCGGTTATTTTTTCGTGCGCGTGTGATCACCTCAAGATGATTAAAGTTATGAAAATACGATCATCGGGTGCCGGTAGGCGGCGGCTTCCGCTACAATGCGCGCCGATTTCGACCAGCCTGAGAACCCGCTAATGTCCGACTGCCAGACTCCTATCATCGTCGCCCTGGATTACCCTACGCGTGACGCCGCACTGAAATTGGCTGATCAGTTGGACCCGAAACTGTGCCGCGTAAAAGTGGGCAAAGAGTTGTTCACCAGTTGCGCTGCTGAGATTGTGGGTACGTTGCGTGACAAAGGCTTTGAGGTCTTCCTGGACCTAAAATTCCATGACATCCCCAACACCACCGCGATGGCCGTAAAGGCTGCTGCCGAGATGGGCGTATGGATGGTTAACGTTCACTGTTCGGGCGGCTTGCGCATGATGGCCGCCTGCCGTGAAGAGCTGGACAAGCGTACCGGCCCGCAGCCGTTGTTGATCGGTGTCACGGTATTGACCAGCATGGAGCGTGAAGACCTCGCCGCCATCGGCCTGGACATCGAGCCACAAGAGCAAGTGCTGCGTTTGGCTGCTTTGGCACAGAAGGCCGGGATGGATGGGCTGGTGTGCTCGGCTCTGGAAGCGCAAGCGCTGAAGGCCGCACATCCGTCGCTGCAATTGGTAACGCCGGGGATTCGCCCTGCTGGCAGTGCTCAGGATGATCAGCGTCGCATTTTGACTCCGCGTCAGGCGTTGGATGCGGGTTCTGATTACCTGGTTATTGGTCGCCCGATCAGCCAAGCGGCTGATCCGGCCAAAGCATTGGCTGCCGTTGTTGCCGAAATAGCTTAAGCGCGAGTGAAGTCGCCGCAGCCTGGGCTGCGGCGACCTATGTTTTAAACCTTCAGTACCAACTTGCCGAAGTTTTCTCCGCTGAACAGCTTGAGCAGGGTTTCGGGGAAAGTCTCCAGCCCTTCAACAATGTCTTCCTTGCTTTTAAGTTGGCCTTTGGCCAGCCAAGCAGCCATTTCTTGTGCGGCCGCTGCGTAACGGTCTGCATAGTCCATCACTACAAACCCTTCCATACGCGCACGATTGACGAGCAGTGACAGATAGTTCGCTGGCCCTTTGACAGCTTCCTTGTTGTTGTACTGACTGATCGCGCCGCAGATGACTACGCGAGCCTTGAAACGCAAGCGACTGAGCACAGCATCCAGAATATCGCCGCCCACGTTGTCGAAATATACGTCGACCCCTTTAGGGCATTCACGTTTCAGGCCCGCGAGAACGTCTTCGTTCTTGTAGTCAATCACGCCGTCAAAGCCCAGCTCATTAATCAGGTAGGCGCATTTGTCTTTCCCGCCTGCTATACCGACCACATGACAGCCCTTGAGCTTGGCGATTTGCCCGGCAATGCTGCCGACGGCGCCCGCAGCGCCAGAAATCACCACGGTGTCTCCGGCTTTAGGTGCTCCCACGTCGAGCAACGCGAAGTAGGCGGTCATGCCGGTCATGCCCAGCGCTGACAAGTACACCGGCAAAGGCACCAGTTTGGGATCAACTTTGTAGAAACCGCGGGGTTCCCCAACAAAGTAGTCCTGTACGCCCAGCGCGCCGTTAACGTAATCACCGACGCTAAAGTCGGGATGATTCGAGGCAACGACTTTGCCGACGCCCAGAGCGCGCATCACGTCGCCGAGAGCCACCGGGGGAATGTAGGACTTGCCTTCATTCATCCAGCCGCGCATTGCGGGGTCGAGGGACAGGTATTCATTTTTAACCACGACTTGCCCGTCGCCGGGCTCAGCCACAGGCACCTGTTGATAGGTGAAAATGTCGCGGGTTACTGCGCCGACGGGGCGTTTGGCGAGAAGGAATTGGCGGTTAGTCTCGGCGGTCATCGTAGGCACTCATCATTAAGGAAAAGGAGGTTGATAGACGTTCTGGGCCGTGTCGGCAAGCGAACATGATCTTACGAATGCTTTTTCATCAATTGGGATGATGTTGGTAGGCGGACTTATATCACTTCGATAAATAAGTTGTTTGGGTGTGCCTACACTGAAAACAGATTTTCCCCTTTGAGGATAAGAATAATGAGCATGACGTTTTCCGGGCGAGTGGCTGTGGTGACCGGGGCCGGTGCCGGTATCGGGCGGGCCACGGCACTGGCCTTTGCGGCCGAGGGCTTGAAGGTCGTTGTGGCCGATCTGCATGCCGCGAGCGGGGAGGGCACTGTCGAGCTGATCAAGGCCGCCGGTGGCAGCGCAGCATTTGTACGTTGCAATGTCGCCCTCGAGGCGGACGTCAGACATTTGATGGAGCAGATCCTCAGCACTTATGGCCGTCTGGATTACGCCTTCAACAATGCTGGCATCGAAATCGAGCACGGCCGCTTGGCGGACGGCACCGAGGATGAATTCGACGCAATCATGGGCGTGAACGTCAAAGGTGTGTGGTTGTGCATGAAATATCAGTTGCCTCTGATGCTCAGCCAGGGCGGTGGAGCGATCGTCAATACTGCGTCCGTGGCTGGCCTTGGCGCCGCGCCGAAGATGAGTATCTACTCGGCGTCAAAGCACGCAGTGATTGGTCTGACAAAGTCGGCAGCCATTGAATACGCAAAGAAAAAGATCCGCGTGAATGCGGTGTGCCCGGGCGTGATTGACACCGACATGTTCCGCCGCGCGTACGAGGCAGATCCGAGAAAGGCGGAGTTCGCTGCGGCGATGCACCCGGTCGGGCGAGTGGGCACGGTAGAGGAGGTAGCGAGTGCTGTGCTGTACCTGTGTTCGGACGGTGCAGCATTTACCACGGGTCATGCCTTGGCAATTGATGGCGGGGCTTTAGCGATTTAATGAAACCGTTGAAGGCTGCGATCTTTGGATGTTGAAAAAGATCGCAGCCCACGTTGAGCCATGACTCAGCGGGTTTTCCAGTTCAAAATCATCAGCGTCAACACGCCTGCTACGATGCCCCAGAACGCAGAGCCGACCGAGAACAGGCTCATGCCTGATGCGGTGACCATAAACGTCACCAGCGCAGCTTCTCGCTCTTTGGACTCCGTCATGGCAATAGTCAGGCCGTTGATGATCGAACCAAACAGTGCCAAGGCCGCAATCGACAGCACCAGTTCTTTAGGGAAGGCGGCAAACAAGGCGGCTAATGTGGCGCCAAATATGCCTGCAATGCCATAGAAAATCCCGCACCACATGGCCGCGGTGTAACGCTTTTTGGGGTCTTCATGGGCATGTGGCCCGGTGCAGATGGCCGCGCTGATGGCCGCCAGGTTGATCCCGTGTGAACCAAAAGGGGCGAGCAGCAGCGAGGCTACCCCCGTGGTGGTAATCAGCGGCGAAGCGGGCACGGTATAACCGTCGGCGCGTAACACGGCGATGCCCGGCATGTTCTGCGAGGTCATGGCGACCACAAACAGCGGGATGCCGATGCTGATGGTGGCTGCCAGCGAAAAGGAAGGCGTGGTCCACACCGGCACGGCCACTTCCAGGGCGAAACCATTGAAATCCAGCAGCCCGAGCAACCCCGAAATCACGATGCCAATCACCAGCGCGGCCAATACCGCGTAGCGCGGCGACAGGCGTTTGACGATCAGGTAGGTAAAAAACATGCCGATCACCAGGCCGGTCTGATGCTGCGCAGCGACAAATATCTCGCTACCGATCTTGAACAAGATACCGGCCAGCAATGCCGCAGCCAGGGACGCCGGAATGCGTTTGACCAGGCGCTCAAAACTCCCGGTTACCCCACAGATAATCACCAGCACGGCACATGTGATGTACGCACCGATGGCCTCGTGGTAACTGACGCCACCTAAACTTGTGATCAGCAAGGCCGCGCCGGGCGTTGACCAGGCGATGGTAATGGGGGTGCGATAACGCAGGGATAAGCCTATGCTGCAAATGGCCATACCAATGGACAGCGCCCAAATCCATGAAGAGATTTGTCCGCTGGTCAAACCTGCTGCCTGGCCTGCTTGAAACATCAGCACCAATGAGCTGGTATAGCCGGTCATCATTGCAATGAAACCCGCGACCACCGCAGAAGGTGAGGTGTCGGCCAACGGGTGCAAGCGTGGCTGAGTGGCGTCGGTCATAAAACGCAATTCCTTGTACTGGGCAGAGTGCTCTGCAAAAGCTGTTCTTGATAAGACAGTGAACAGTGCGCAAGCCTAAACGCAAAAGTAACATTTCATTGCAATACAGCCGGGATATCAAACGGCCATACAGTCGTGCATACACTCGGGCTTGTGTACAATGCGGCCAGTTTTCTTGCATTAATTCATTGTCAGCGAGGCCCGTTTACGTATAAACGTAACGCTCAATTTGCCGCCGCTTTTCCCATTCGAGTGCCCATGAACGAACAGTTGCAGCCTCTCAAGAAACCCGCCCGCGCCGGCAAGGCCGGTCGCAGCGGAACCCAGGACGATATTGTCTACGCGCATATCTTCGAGGCCATTCTCGAACAGCGTCTGGCGCCGGGCACAAAGTTGAGCGAAGAGGCGCTGGGCGAAATCTTTGGCGTAAGTCGGACCATTATCCGCCGCGCACTCTCGCGTCTGGCCCATGAAGGGGTTGTATTGCTGCGCCCCAATCGTGGCGCAGTGGTAGCTAGCCCGAGTGTTGAAGAAGCGCGCCAAGTCTTTCTTGCTCGCCGTCTGGTGGAAAAAGCCATTACGGAATTGGCCGTGGTTCATGCTACGGCGGATGATCTGGCTGAGTTGCGCAAAATGGTCCAGGACGAGCGCGACAGTTTCTCGCGGGGCGATCGTGGTGCAGGCATTCGGTTGTCGGGCGAGTTTCACTTGAAGCTGGCTGAAGCCGCCAAGAACGCGCCGCTGATTAGCTTTCAGCGCAGCCTGGTGTCGCAAACGTCGTTGATTATTGCCCAGTACGAAAGCGGCAACCGCTCACACTGCTCCTACGACGAGCACATGCAACTGATCGATGCCATCGAAGCCCGTGACGGTGCACTGGCAGTGGACCTGATGATGCATCACATGGACCACATCGACAGCAAGCTCAACCTCGACGAAGAAGGCGCCTCGGACGATTTGCATGCGGTGTTCTCGCACCTGCTGCAAACCAAAGGCAAAAGCCATCGTTAACCTGTAGTCGCTGACGAGGCACGAGGCTGCGATGGGTTGCGAAGCGGCCCCATAAGGCCCTGCGGCCCGCATCGCAGCCTCGTCCCTCGTCAGCGACTACAAGTGTCTTTGCCAGTACTTTAACGCTGATGCACCAGGTTCCCTGCTGCGTAAGTCTGCTCAACCGTGCGGTCGTCACCCAAAGTCATCAACACAAACAACGTATCGGCGATGTCTTTGGATTGTTGCAGGCGATAGCTCATCAGCGGCGTAGCGTTGTAGTCCAGTACCACAAAGTCTGCGTCGGTACCCGGTTTCAGGGTGCCGATCTTGTCTTCCAGGCGCAGTGCCCGTGCGCCCCCCAAGGTGGCCAAATACAGCGACTTGAACGGGTTGAGGCGTGCGCCTTGCAGTTGCATCACCTTGTAGGCTTCGTTCAAGGTGTTGAGCAGCGAGAAGCTTGTCCCGGCGCCTACGTCGGTACCCAGGCCAACATTGAGCTTGTGCTTTTCGGCCATCGGCAAGTTGAACAGGCCGCTGCCCAAAAACAGATTGGACGTCGGGCAGAAGGCCACGGCGGAGCCAGTTTCAGCCAGGCGCGCGCATTCTTCATCGCACAGGTGCACGCCGTGAGCAAAGACCGAGCGTTCGCCCAAGAGTTGGTAATGGTCGTACACGTCCAGATAGCCTTTGCGCTCCGGGAACAGCGATTTGACCCACTCGATTTCCTGAAGGTTCTCGCTGATGTGGGTGTGCAAATACACGTCCGGGTATTCGCTCAACAACTTGCCCGCCAGGGTTAATTGTTCTGGTGTGCTGGTCGGCGCGAAACGCGGGGTCACGGCGTAGTGCAAGCGGCCTTGACCATGCCAGCGTTCGATCAGCGCCTTGCTGTCGTTGTAGCCTGATTCGGCAGTGTCTGTCAGGTAGTCCGGTGCATTGCGGTCCATCATGACTTTGCCTGCGATCAGGCGCAGGTCCAGACGTTGTGCGGCTTCGAACAGGGCATCTACCGATTGCGGGTGCACACTGCCGAAGACCAGGGCCGTGGTTGTGCCGTTGCGTAGTAGCTCTTTCAGGAAAATATCCGCGACTTTCTCGGCATGTGCCTTGTCGGCGAACTGGTTTTCGCACGGGAACGTGTAGGTGTTCAGCCAGTCGAGCAGCTGCTCGCCGTAGGCGCCAATCATTCCGGTCTGTGGGAAATGGATATGGGTGTCGATAAAGCCCGGGGTGATCAGCGCATCGCTGTAGAAGGTAATGTCAGTGTCGGCAGGTAACGTCTCGAGCAGGTCCAGGGCATTGCCCAGCGCGGTGATTTTGCCGTCCTCGACCACCAGCAGGCCATCTTCAAAATACGCGTAGGAGGCCTCTATCCCGACTTCGGCAGGGTCGGCGATGCTGTGCAGAATGGCGGCGCGGTAGGCTTTACAGGTCATAACAACTCTCAGTGCGTGGCATGGCTGCGTCGCGAAGACGCCACCAATTGTGTAAGGGGTTCAGCGCTAATCGGTTCGGCGCAGGCAGTGTGCTGGCCGAAGTGGGCGTTATAAGTGGCGATAATTTCGCCGGCGATGGAGATCGCGATTTCAATCGGTAACTTGCCCTTCACTTCATTTAAGCCCATCGGGCAGCGCATACGCTGCAGAGGGTCGGCGCTGATGCCGCGCTCACGCAGGCGATGTTCAAACTTCATGCGCTTGGTTTTTGAGCCAATCAAGCCGAAGTAGGCAAAGTCGTTGCGTTTAAGCAGGGCGGTGCTGAGTTCCAGGTCCAGGGCGTGATTATGCGTCATGACGATGCAGTAGCAACCCGCTGGCAGCGTATTGATTTCATCGACCGGGTCTTCGCAGACAATTTTGCGTACTCCGGCCGGTATGAATGCCGGGAATTCTTGCTCCCGTGAATCAATCCAGCGCACGCGGCAGGGCAGGCTGGCCAGCAGGGGCACGAGCGCGCGGGCGACATGCCCGGCGCCGAACACGGCTATGTGCGCTTGCACCTGGCCCATGGGTTCAAACAGCAGCACGGCCACGCCGCCACAGCATTGGCCAAGACTGGCGCCTAGGCTGAAGCGCTGCACATGCGGCCCCTGTGAGTGGCTAGCGAGCATCTCGCGGGCGATGTGCATGGCTTTGAATTCCAGATGGCCACCACCGATGGTGTCGTAGACCTGGCTGGCGCAGATCAACATCTTTGCCCCCGCATTTCGGGGCGTTGAGCCTTGTTCTTCGATAAGCGTGACCAGTACGCTCGGTTCGCCCTGTTGCTGCAAATCGGCCAGTGCGCGGATCCACTCATTCATGGTTTGGCCCTCGCTCATTTTTAGTCGCTGCCGCAGGCTGCGATAAGGGCCGCAGGACCATCGGTTTTTCAGGGCTGCTACGCAACCCATCGCAGCCTTCGGCAGCGACTACAGCCTTACGCATCTGCTCACAGCCCCACAACACCCGTTCCGGCGTGGCAGGCGTATCAATAGCCGGTTGCACGCGATAATCGGCGAGGCTAGCGACCGCGTCTTTTATCGCGCACCACGCGGCAATACCGAGCATAAAGGGCGGCTCGCCCACGGCTTTGGAATGGAACACCGTGTCTTCCGGGTTTTTGCGGTTTTCGACCAATTTCACCCGCAGATCCAATGGCATGTCGGCCACCGCCGGGATCTTGTAGCTGGCCGGGCCGCTGGTCAGCAGCTTGCCCTTGGCGTTCCATACCAGTTCTTCGCTGGTCAGCCAGCCCACGCCCTGCACATAGCCGCCTTCAACCTGGCCCATATCAATGGCCGGGTTCAGCGAAGCGCCCACGTCATGCAGGATGTCGGTACGCAACATTTTGTATTCCCCGGTCAGGGTGTCGACGATCACCTCTGCGCAGGCAACCCCAAAAGCGTAGTAGTAAAACGGCCGGCCACGGGCCTGGCTGCGGTCGTAAAAAATCTTCGGGGTTTTGTAATAGCCGGTACTGGAGAGCGAGACTTGGCCGAAGTAGGCCTGCTGGATCAGTGCTGCAAAACTCAGAATCTGTTCACCGATGCGTACCAATCCGTTATGGAACACCACGTCCTGGGCGCTGACCTGGTACTTTTCTGCGGCAAACTCAATCAATCGCTGCTTGATGGTTTGAGCCGCATTTTGCGCTGCCTTGCCATTCAGGTCTGCCCCGCTGGAGGCCGCCGTGGGTGAGGTGTTGGGCACTTTCTCGGTATGAGTGGCGGTGATGTGCACGCGGTCGACTTCCACCTGAAACACCTCGGCCACCACTTGTGCGACCTTGATATTCAGGCCCTGGCCCATTTCTGTGCCGCCGTGGTTCAAGTGAATGCTGCCATCGGTGTAAATGTGTATCAGCGCTCCGGCCTGGTTGAGAAAGCTGGCAGTGAACGAAATGCCGAATTTGACCGGGGTGAGGGCCAGGCCTTTTTTCAGGATCGGGCTGCTGACATTGAAGGCCTTGATCGCTGCACGGCGCTGCGCGTATTGGCTGCTGGCTTCGAGATCGGCGGTCATTTCATGGAGCAAGTTGTGCTCCACGGGTTGGTAATAGTGAGTCACGTTGCGCTCGGTTTTGCCGTAGTAATTGACCTTGCGCACCGCCAGCGGGTCCAGGTGCAAATGCCGGGCAATCCGGTCCATGACCTCCTCAATGGCGACCATGCCTTGCGGGCCGCCGAAGCCGCGATACGCCGTATTGGAGGCCGTGTTGGTTTTGCAGCGGTGCCCATGGATTGTGGCATCGCCCAAGTAATACGCGTTGTCGGCGTGAAACATGGCGCGGTCAACAATGGACCCTGACAAGTCGGGCGAGTAGCCGCAGTTGGCCGCCAGGTCCAGTTGGATACCTTGCAGCCGCCCGTTGTCATCGAAGCCGACGTCGTACTCGATATAAAAAGGGTGACGCTTGCCGGTCATCTGCATGTCTTCGCTGCGTGGCAGGCGCATCTTGGTTGGTTGCCCGGTTAGGTGCGCAACCACCGCACACAAGCACGCGGGGCTGGCCGCCTGGGTCTCTTTGCCACCAAATCCGCCGCCCATGCGGCGCATGTCTACCGCGACTTTATTCATCGGTACGCCCAGCACTTCGGACACCAGCTTCTGGATCTCGGTCGGGTGCTGGGTTGAGCAATACACGATCATGCCGCCGTCTTCAGTGGGCATGACTGAAGAGATCTGTGTTTCAAGGTAAAAATGCTCTTGCCCACCGATGTGCAGTTGACCTTGCAGCCGATGGGTGGCCTGTCTCAGCGCGGTGCTGGCGTCGCCACGTTGGTGAGTATGGCTGTCGAGCACAAAGTGTTTTTTGCGCAGTGCTTCTACGACATCAAGTACTGGCTCAAGGTCTTCGTACTCGATCACGGCCGCCATTGCTGCCTTGCGGGCGGTGTCTAGGTCGCTGGCGGCCACCGCTAGTACCGGCTGCCCGAAAAACTCCACGGTATCGATGGCCAATAACGGATCGCCCGGCAACAGCGGGCCGATGTCTTTGAGGCCGGGGATGTCCTCGTGGGTGATCACCCGTCGCACACCGGCAAAGGCATAGCAGGGCGCGGTATCGATGCGGATGATGCGTGCGTGGGCTCGGTCAGACAAACGCGCGTACACGTGCAACTGGTTGGGGAATTCCAGCCGGTCATCGATGTACTGTGCCTCGCCCGACACATGTTTATCTGCGCTGTCATGTTTGACGCTGCGGCCCACACCGGTTTTCAAATCCTGGGCAAACAGGGCGCTCAGTTCAGCCTGGGACATTTCGATCGCGTGAGAGTTAGACATAAGCCGTTACCCGCGTTTGAAGGTCCGGGGTTTGCTGTTCGATAAAGTATTTGCGCAACAGGTTTTGCGCGCACAGCAAGCGGTATTCCTTGCTGGCGCGAAAGTCCGAGAGCGGGCTGAAATCCTGCGACAAGGCGTTGCAGGCTCGCTCCACCGTTGCGTTGTTCCAGGGCGCGTTGTGCAAGACCGCCTCGCAGGCGCTGGCGCGTTTGGGCGTGCCTGCCATGCCGCCGAAGGCTATGCGGGCGTCGATCACCACGCCGTTTTCGATGTGCAGATTGAACGCAGCGCACACGGCGCTGATGTCGTCATCAAGACGCTTGGAGATTTTATAGGCGCGAAAAAAATGGCTGGCCTTGGCGCGCGGGATGACGATTTTCTCGATGAATTCGCCTTCAGCTTGGGCGGTCACCCGGTAGTCCAGAAAGTAATCTTCCAGCGCCAGCGTGCGACGTGTAGCCCCTTTGCGTAAAACCAGTTGTGAGCCGAGGGCAATCAGCAGAGGTGGCGAATCACCAATGGGCGAAGCGTTGCCGATGTTGCCGCCCAAGGTGCCCTGGTTGCGAATTTGCAGCGAAGCAAAACGCTGTAACAGCTCACCGAAGTCCGGGTATTCGGCGTTGAGCGTGTGGTAAACATCCGCGAGCGTCACTGCAGCGCCGATTTCGAGGCGATCGGCAAAGCGTTCGATGCGCTTTAGCTCGGCAATCTGCCCGAGAGCAATCATCACCGGCAGGCTGCGGTGAAGTTGCGTGACCTCCAGCGCCAGGTCGGTCCCGCCCGCCAGCAGGCGCGCCTGGGGATGCGCTGCATAGGCACGGGCCAGCTCGTCAAGCGTAAGCGGCAGCAGGCAACGGTTGTCGCCGTTATTCAGTTCGCTGGCGCCGACGGGGCGGATGGCCTTGAGCTTGGCCAGGGTCGCGCCGTGTTGTGCATCAAATTGGTCCGCAGGCGCTGAGCAGCAGGCTTGCACGGCGGCGGCCATGATCGGTCTATAGCCGGTACAGCGACAGAGGTTGCCGGCCAGTGCTTCGTGGGCCTGATGGTGGTTGGCGTCAGGGCTGTTTTTTTGCAGGGCAAACAGCGACATGACAAAGCCGGGTGTGCAAAAGCCGCATTGCGAGCCGTGGCAGTCGACCAGCGCCTGCTGCACGCTGTGGAGCTGGCCCTGGTGCTTGAGGTCTTCGACGCTGATTAACTGCTTGCCATGCAAGGCCGAAACGAAGGTCAGGCAGGCATTCAGGCTGCGATAGCGCAGGCCTTCAGTGCCTTGCTCGTCAGTATGCAACTCACCAACAACCACCGTGCAGGCGCCGCAATCGCCGCTGGCACAGCCTTCCTTGGTGCCGGCTTTGTGCAGGTGCTGACGCAGGTAATTGAGTACCGTGAGGTTGGGGTCCAGTGCATGTTCAGTGCGCAGCGTCTGATTAATTAAAAACTGGATCACGGGCGGCCTCGCACTGCACTATTTTTATCGGGCGGGATGAATTGAATCTAGTCATTGCTGACTTCAGGGTCAAGAAATGCCAGTGAGTCATCCCGGTGACTGATCACAACACGATTTATTTGCTTATTTCGTGCCACATTCGGCGCCCGAGACACTCTGCTTGCACCGCGCAAGTGCGTTACACTCCGCCGCCTGCACTGATCGAAGATTTTGAAGGTACAACATGACGTTCAAGGCGCCGGATAGCCTCGCCGAGCAAATAGCTCACCACCTCGCTGAGCGGATTATTCGTGGCGAGCTCAAGCCTGGAGAACGCATTCAAGAACAGAAGGTAACGCTGGCGCTCAATGTCAGCCGCGGCTCTGTGCGCGAAGCGTTGTTGATCCTGGAGCGTCGACACTTGATCGCGATCCTTCCACGGCGTGGCGCGCATGTCACCGAGCTCACTGCGCACAAGGTGCAGAGCCTGTGCACGTTGATGAGCGAGATGTACATCCTGCTCGGCAATGCCGTTGCGCAGCGCTGGACAGCGCCGTCTGACCTGGGGCCTTTCCTGCAAATCCAGCAGCGTCTGGTCGACAGCTACGAGCGCCAGGACATCAGCGCCTTTGTTGAAGACAGCTTCAACGTGATGCGCGCTGCCTACCCGTTTGCCGATAACCCGTATCTGCAAGAAACCGTCGAAAACCTGCACCCGGCCATGAGCCGTGCCTATTACCTGGCACTGGAACAACGCAAGGCCGAGATGAGCGAGTTTCTGGCGCTGTTCGCAGAGCTGCTTGAGGCGGTTCTGGCGCGTGATTTTTCGCAAATTCGTGTCGTACTGAGCCGATATGCTCAGCGCAGCTGTGACCTGGTGTTGTCCGCCTTGACGGTTGCCTAAGCGTGCGTCTCAAGTGCATCAAACTGGCGGGCTTCAAATCCTTCGTTGACCCGACCACGGTTAACTTTCCGAGCAATATGGCGGCCGTGGTTGGCCCCAACGGTTGCGGCAAGTCGAACATTATCGACGCCGTACGCTGGGTAATGGGCGAAAGCTCGGCCAAAAACCTGCGCGGCGAGTCGATGACCGACGTCATCTTCAACGGCTCCACCAGCCGTAAACCCGTGAGCCAGGCCAGCATTGAACTGGTGTTTGATAACTCCGACGGCACACTGCTGGGCGAATATGCGGCCTACGCCGAGATCTCCATCCGCCGTAAGGTGACCCGCGACAGCCAGACCACCTATTACCTCAACGGCACCAAGTGCCGTCGTCGTGACATCACCGATATTTTTCTCGGCACCGGCCTGGGGCCACGCAGCTACTCGATCATCGAGCAGGGCATGATCTCCAAGCTGATCGAGTCCAAGCCCGAAGACCTGCGCAACTTTATCGAAGAAGCGGCCGGCATCTCCAAGTACAAGGAGCGACGCCGCGAGACCGAAAACAGGATTCGTCGCACCCACGAGAACCTCGCGCGCCTGACCGACTTGCGTGAAGAGTTGGGTCGCCAGCTTGAGCGTCTGCACCGTCAGGCCCAGGCCGCCGAGAAGTACCAGGAATACAAAGCCGAAGAGCGTCAGCTCAAGGCGCAGTTGTCCGCGTTGCGTTGGCAAGCCCTGAACGAGCAAGTGGGGCAGCGCGAAACGATCATTGGCGATCAAGAAGTCAGCTTTGAGGCCTTGGTCGCTGAGCAGCGCAATGCCGATGCCAGCATCGAACGCCTGCGTGACGGGCATCACGACCTGTCAGAACGCTTTAATTTGGTGCAAGGGCGCTTCTATTCGGTGGGTGGCGACATCGCCCGCGTCGAACAAAGCATCCAGCACGGCCAGCAACGTTTGCGTCAGTTACAAGACGACTTGCGCGAAGCCGAGCGCTCGCGCCTTGAAACCGAGTCGCATTTGGGCCATGACCGTACGATGCTGGCAACGCTGGGTGAAGAGCTCGACATGTTGGTGCCCGAACAGGAACTGACCAGCGCCGCCGCTGAAGAGTCGGCGGCCGCGCTCGAAGAGTCCGAAGTCACCATGCATGCCTGGCAAGAGCAGTGGGATGCCTTCAACCTGCGCTCGGCTGAGCCGCAACGCCAATCCGAAGTCCTGCAAGCGCGTATTCAGCAACTGGAAACCAGCATGGAGCGCGTGGCTGAACGCCAGCGTCGTTTGGCCGAAGAGCGCGCCTTGCTCGCAGCAGACCCAGAAGATGCAGCGATTCTTGAACTGAGTGAGTTGCTGGCGACCAGCGAGCTGACCCAGGAAGAGCTGCAAGCCAGCGAAGAACAGGTGATCGAGCGCCTTGAGCAAGTGCGTCACGACTTGCAGCAAGCCACGCAAAATCAGCAGCAGGCCCAGGGCGAGTTGCAGCGGCTTAACGGTCGTCTGGCTTCCCTTGAAGCGTTGCAGCAAGCCGCGTTGGACCCTGGCGCCGGTGCAGGCGAATGGCTGCGTGAGCAGCAATTGGTTGAGCGTCCACGTCTGGCGGAAGGCCTGCGGGTTGAAGCCGGATGGGAGCTTGCGGTCGAAACGGTGCTGGGTGCCGACCTCCAGGCCGTGTTGGTGGATGATTTTTCCCAAGTGGATCTGGCGGGCTTTGCCCAAGGTGATTTACGCCTGTTCAGCGCCGACGCCACCGCGAGCCGCATCGCGGGCAGTTTGCTGGACAAAGTCGAAGCCGATTTTGACTTGGCGCCTTGGCTGGGGCAGGTCAAACCGGTCGAAACCCTTGAACAGGCACTGGCAGCGCGCGGGCAACTGGCCGACGGCCAAAGCCTCATCAGCCGTGACGGTTATTGGGTCGGGCGCAACTTTTTGCGTGTGCGCCGCGCCAGTGAAGCCGAAAGCGGCGTGCTGGCCCGCGGCCAGGAAATCCAGCGTCTGGGAATTGAGCGCGAAGAGCGTGAAGCCACCTTGGCGACCCTTGAAGATCAGTTGCAACGCTTGCGTGAGCAGCAAGTCGCCCAAGAAGACGCGCGTGAGCAGGTTCGTCGCCGCTTGCAGGACGAAGCCCGTCAACAAGGCGAGATAAAAGCCAAGCTGTCGGCCAGCAAAGCCAAAGTTGAACAGTTGACTTTGCGTCGTCGGCGGCTTGACGAAGAGCTGGCCGAGCTCAGCGAGCAGCGTGCGCTGGAGCATGAACACGTTGGTGAGGCGCGCCTGAACTTGCAGCAAGCGCTGGATGCGATGGCCACTGACACCGAGCAGCGCGAGCTGCTGCTGGCTCAGCGCGACAGCTTGCGCGAACGCCTTGACCGGGTGCGTCAAGAAGCCCGCCAGCACAAGGATCACGCCCACCAATTGGCGGTGCGCTTGGGCTCACTCAGGGCACAGCACGACTCGACCCGTCAGGCGCTGGAGCGGCTGGAGCTGCAATCTGAGCGGCTCGCTGAAAAGCGTGAGCAGCTCACCCTCAATCTGGAGGAGGGCGAAGCCCCTCTTGAAGAGCTGCGCCTTAAACTTGAAGAGTTGCTGGATAAACGCCTGAGCGTTGACGAGGAACTTAAAGTTGCGCAATTGGCTCTTGAAGATGCGGACCGTGAATTGCGCGACGCTGAAAAGCGCCGCAACCAGGCCGAGCAACAGTCTCAACTGATTCGTGGCCAGCTTGAGCAGCAGCGTATGGAATGGCAGGCGCTGACAGTTCGGCGCACGGCCTTGCAAGATCAGTTGCTGGCAGACGGTTATGACTTGCACGGGGTGCTGGCAACATTGAGTAACGAACTCAATGAGCAGCAGGCCGAAGAGGAACTTGAGCGGATTGCTGCGCGCATTCAGCGTTTGGGTGCGATTAACCTCGCGGCCATTGATGAATACCAGCAGCAGTCCGAGCGTAAGCGTTATCTGGATGCCCAGGATGCCGATCTGGTCGAAGCACTGGACACCCTGGAAAACGTTATTCGCAAGATTGATAAAGAAACCCGCAGTCGCTTCAAAGACACCTTTGATCAGATAAATGGTGGATTACAGGCACTTTTCCCAAAAGTTTTCGGTGGCGGCAGCGCTTATTTGGAACTGACGGGCGAAGATTTACTCGATACAGGGGTAACGATCATGGCGAGGCCGCCGGGCAAAAAGAACAGCACGATTCATTTGCTGTCCGGTGGTGAGAAGGCATTGACGGCTCTGGCATTGGTTTTTGCCATTTTTAAACTCAATCCGGCGCCGTTCTGCATGCTCGACGAAGTTGATGCACCGCTTGATGACGCGAACGTGGGGCGCTATGCGCGGTTGGTTAAAGAGATGTCCCAGACCGTGCAATTCATCTACATCACCCACAACAAAATCGCCATGGAAATGGCTGATCAGTTGATGGGGGTGACGATGCATGAGCCAGGTTGTTCACGTCTTGTTGCGGTTGATGTTGAGGAAGCAATGGCAATGGTCGATGCATGAGCTATAAGCAAGTAGGGGTAAAATTTTCTTCATGTAAGAAAATCCCTACAGATTTGGCTGATGAGACGTGTAGGTCAGCAGCTACATGGGCCTAACTCAAGGTGACAGACGGTGTAAAGTTATCTTTGGTCGTGTTAATTTAGCGTCTAATTTTTTTGCACGTGGAAAAACGTCATTCAGAACATAGAGTTGGCGCCACGTTTTAAAGGGCTTTAGGCTCTTCTTCATAGAATCATTTTTTAGGGGCACGGGATTACATGGAAATCGGTCTGCGCGAGTGGCTGATAGTCATCGGCATAGTGGTCATCGCCGGTATTCTTTTTGACGGCTGGCGTCGTATGCGTGGCGGTAAAGGGAAGCTCAAGTTTCGTCTTGACCGCAGTTTTTCCAATGTGCCTGACGAGGAAAACAGCGCTGAGCTGTTAGGTCCGTCACGGGTTTTGGATACGCCGGATCACAAAGAGCCGCAGCTCGATGAGCATGACCTGCCATCGGTAAGCATGCCGCCCCGTGAGAAGTCCTCCAAGCGCGGTAAACGTGCCAGTGAGCCAAGCCAGGGTGACTTGAACCTCAACCTCGATCTTGATGATGACGGTCCAAGCTTCAGTGCGCGTGACGATGATGCCCCTGTTGAAACCAAGCCACGTGGGCGTCAGACGCCAGCGGTGGCTGCGGCAGAAAACAAAGAGCCTGCACCGGCAACCGAAGAAGTGCTGGTCATCAGCGTTATCAGCCGTGACCCGGCAGGTTTCAAAGGCCCGGCGCTGCTGCAGAACATTCTTGAGAGCGGCTTGCGTTTCGGTGAGATGGATATTTTCCACCGTCACGAAAGCATGGCCGGCAATGGCGAAGTCCTGTTCTCCATGGCCAACGCCGTCAAACCGGGCGTGTTCGATCTGGACGACATCGATCTGTTCAGCACGCCAGCGGTGAGCTTCTTCCTCGGCTTGCCAGGCCCGCGTCATCCCAAGCAGGCGTTTGATGTGATGGTGGCAGCGGCCCGCAAGTTGTCCCAGGAACTCAACGGCGAACTCAAAGACGACCAGCGCAGTGTGTTGACGGCTCAGACTATTGAGCATTACCGCCAGCGCATCGTCGAATTCGAGCGTCGTGCCCTGACTCAAAAACGCTAAAGCCGTGGGGGCCGCGTGATCGCTCCCGCTGAGTGCACTATGAATTAACACATGAGCAGCCTCGGCTGCTCATTTGCTTTGTGAGAGAAACCCCCCATGACCGCCGCCAATACCCGCATTTTAGAGCTGCGCGCTGAACTGGATCAGCATAACTACCGCTACCACGTACTCGACGAGCCGAGCATCCCGGACGCCGAGTACGACCGGCTGTTTCGTGAGCTTAAAGCCCTGGAAGCGGAGCACCCGGAACTGGTGACGGCAGATTCGCCGACCCAGCGCGTGGGCAGTGCGGCGTTGTCGGCCTTTACTCAAGTGCGTCACGAAGTGCCCATGTTGAGCCTGGGCAACGCGTTTGATGAAACCGACATGCGCGAATTTGATCGGCGTGTCAGCGAGGGGCTGGATTTACCGGCTGGCGACCTGTTCGGCGGCGGTGCAGAAGTTGAATACAGCTGCGAGCCCAAGCTCGACGGTCTGGCGGTCAGCTTGCTGTATCAGGATGGCGTTCTGGTGCGCGGCGCGACTCGAGGTGATGGCACCACCGGTGAAGACATCAGCGTCAACGTGCGCACCGTGCGCAATATCCCGCTCAAGTTGCAGGGCAGCGGCTGGCCAGCGGTACTTGAAGTGCGCGGCGAGGTGTTTATGTCCAAGGCGGGTTTTGACCGCCTCAATGAAGCCCAGCTTGCGGCGGGTGGCAAAACCTTTGCCAACCCGCGTAACGCAGCGGCTGGCAGCCTGCGCCAGCTGGATTCGAAAATCACCGCCAGCCGTCCGCTGGAGTTTTGCTGCTATGGGCTGGGGCAAGTTTCTGAAGAGTTTGCCGACACGCACATTGGCAATCTCAAGCAGTTGCAGCAGTGGGGCATGCCCATCAGTCACGAGTTGAAACTGGCCAAAGGCATTGCCGAGTGCCTGGACTACTACCGTGACATTGGTGAGCGTCGTGCCTCGTTGGCGTATGAAATCGACGGCGTGGTGTTCAAGGTCAACAGCCTGGCCTCGCAACGCGAACTGGGCTTTCGCGCCCGTGAACCGCGCTGGGCAATCGCCCATAAATTCCCGGCAATGGAAGAACTGACCGAACTGCTGGATGTTGAATTTCAGGTCGGGCGAACGGGGGCAGTCACTCCGGTTGCACGCCTGAAGCCAGTCAAGGTGGCGGGCGTGACCGTGTCTAATGCCACGTTGCACAACATGGACGAAGTGGCACGCTTGGGTCTGATGATTCACGACACCGTGATCATTCGCCGTGCCGGAGATGTGATCCCGCAGGTGGTGCAAGTGGTGCTCGACCGGCGCCCTGACAACGCGCGCCCGGTGCACATCCCGCAAAACTGCCCGGTGTGCGGCTCCCACGTCGAGCGCACGCAATTGATCAAGCGCAGCAAGGGTCGCGAAACCGTCAGCGAAGGTGCCGTGTACCGCTGCGTCGGGCGGCTGGCCTGTGGTGCGCAATTGAAGCAGGCGATCATCCATTTCGTCTCGCGACGGGCCATGGACATTGAAGGCCTTGGAGAAAAGAGCGTTGAGCAGTTGGTCGATGAAGGTCTGGTGAGTTCGCCGGCCGACCTGTACACCCTGTCGTTTGAGCAAATCGTCGACCTTGAAGGCTTTGCCGAGCTGTCGAGCAACAACTTGTTGGCGGCCATTGCCGACAGCAAGCGTCCGACACTGGCGCGTTTTATCTACGCATTGGGTATTCCTGATGTAGGCGAGGAGACAGCCAAAGTCCTGGCGCGCTCATTGGGCTCTCTGGAGCGCGTGCAGCGTGCGTTGCCGCAAGTGCTCACGTACTTGCCGGACGTGGGCCTGGAAGTGGCTCACGAGATCCACAGCTTCTTTAGCGATGATCACAACCGCCAAGTGATTGGTCAATTGCTGGAGCGCGGTCTGCAATTGCAGGATCAAGGTGAGCTGGGCGCTGAATTTGCCGCCAGCGCGACCTTGGGCGGGTTGATCGACAAGCTGCACATTCCGTCCGTAGGGCCGGGGGGCGCGCAGAAGCTGGCCGACAAATTTGACACCCTTGAGCGCGTGATCAACGCCGATTGGCTGGACATGCGTCAGGCCTTGCCTGAAAAGCAAGCCAAGGCTGTGCGCGAGTTCTTCGACAACCCGGACAATGCGCGACTGGCGCTGGACGTCGAAGCGCAACTGCGCGACTTCGGCATGCATTGGCAGAGCGAGAAAAAAGCCGTAGAAGGCTTGCCGCTGGCCGGGCAGACCTGGGTGCTGACCGGCTCGCTGGAATTGATGAGCCGCGACGTTGCCAAAGAAAAGCTGGAAAGCCTAGGCGCCAAAGTCTCGGGCTCGGTGTCCGGCAAAACCCACTGCGTCGTGGCCGGGCCGGGGGCGGGGTCCAAATTGACCAAGGCCAACGAGCTGGGTCTCAAGGTGCTGGATGAAGAAGCGTTTGTAGCGTTCCTCAAAGAGCAGGGTATTAGCCTGTAACGGCTGCAAAACCTGTAGTCGCTGCCGCAGGCTGCGAAGGGTTGCGAAGCAATCCGTTGCCTCGTAGCCTGCGCGAGCTTCATCGCAGCCTTCGGCAGCGACTACTGAGCCAAATACATGCCCGAATCCAAGTACTTGAACCCATTCATTTTTTTATTCTTGAAGCAGCGGTTGTAAGTTTTCGTCAGATAGGTACAATGGCGCCGTTCGCTGCTAGGCGGATGTTGTTATGGTGACCCTATCGGTCCCTCCGCAACGATTACCCGTGAACCTGGTCAGAGCCGGAAGGCAGCAGCCACAGCGGGAACATTGTGTGCCGGGGTGTGGCTGGTGGGGTTGCCTCCATTTTAAAGATCCTCAACTCGCAGGGTTTTTAGTCCAGAAACAAAATCTTCTTATCTATACATCTCGACTGCTGAATGCCCGGTCGACGTATTTTCACGTTTGCCTGAAATGCTTGGCCATGAGTGCCTTAGCAGTTAAAAGCGCGCACCGGATGCAATTTTGCCCCTGCTCCGCTAGCATTAGCCCCTTCCGCTTTTCAGACGCGACGGTTATCAATGAGTTATCAGGTTCTTGCACGTAAATGGCGTCCGCGCTCGTTCCGCGAAATGGTCGGCCAGACCCATGTGCTCAAGGCTCTGATCAACGCTCTGGACAGTCAGCGCCTGCACCACGCCTATTTGTTTACCGGTACGCGCGGCGTCGGCAAGACCACCATTGCGCGGATCATCGCCAAATGCCTGAACTGTGAAACAGGTATCACCTCGACGCCGTGCGGGACGTGTTCGGTATGCCGCGAGATTGATGAGGGGCGTTTTGTCGACCTGATCGAGATCGACGCCGCGAGCCGGACCAAGGTCGAGGACACGCGTGAGCTGCTCGACAACGTGCAGTACGCTCCAAGCCGTGGGCGCTTCAAGGTCTATCTGATCGACGAAGTGCACATGCTTTCCAGCCATTCCTTCAATGCGCTGTTGAAAACCCTCGAAGAGCCGCCGCCCTACGTCAAATTCATTTTGGCGACCACAGATCCGCAAAAGCTGCCGGCGACGATTCTGTCTCGCTGCCTGCAGTTCTCGCTCAAAAACATGACCCCTGAGCGCGTTGTCGAGCATTTGACCCATGTGTTGAGTGTCGAGAACGTGCCGTTCGAAGACGATGCGCTGTGGCTGCTGGGCCGTGCCGCCGATGGTTCGATGCGTGACGCCATGAGCTTGACCGATCAGGCGATTGCCTTCGGTGAAGGCAAAGTGCTGGCGACGGATGTGCGGGCGATGCTCGGCACGCTGGATCACGGCCAGGTATTTGATCTGTTGCACGCCTTGATCCAGGGCGATGCACGGGCGCTGCTGGAGGCCGTGCGGCACTTGGCCGAGCAGGGCCCGGACTGGAATGGCGTGCTTTCCGAGATACTCAACGTTTTCCACCGTGTGGCGATTGCCCAGGCGTTGCCTGAAGGCGTCGACAACGGTCACGGCGACCGCGACCTGGTGCTGGCGCTGGCGCAAGCGATGCCTGCCGAAGACGTACAGTTTTATTACCAGATGGGCCTGATCGGCCGGCGCGATCTGCCGCTGGCGCCAGACCCGCGTGGTGGCTTTGAAATGGTCTTGCTGCGAATGCTGGCCTTCCGCCCGGCGGACACCGGCGATGCGCCGAGTCAGCCGCTAAAGCCAGTGGGGATCAGCCAGGCCACAGTTGATTCCGCCAACACCGTGGCGGGCTCGACGGCTGCTGCGCCAGCCGTTACGCCGCGCGCAGAACCTGTTCCGGTGGCAGTAGCTGCTGCGCCGGTGGCTGAGGTTTTGGCTCCTGAGCCTGAGCGGGTGGCCCCTGTGGTGGCTCCTGAAGCACCGCCAGCAGCCGAAATCGACTTGCCCTGGAATGAGCGCCCGGCGCCGGTCATCGAAGACCAGATCACGCCAGAGCCTGTGCTCGAGACTGTCAGCGAGCAGCCGGATTTACCGCCCATGCCGCTGCCGACCCCGGACAGCGTGGTGCCTGACGCGCCGGAGTGGGTTGCCGCACCTGTTCACGAGCCAACGCCCGAGCAAGTCGACGCCGCGCTGTCCGGTATGGACCGCGACGATGAACCGCCGCTGGACGAGGACTATATCGAGCCGGACATGGATTCTGCGGCCTATAGTTACCTGGACGAGTTGGCCAGCGAACATGCCGTCGAGCCGCAACCCGAGCCCGAGCCATTACCGGCAGCCATGCCTGCCACGGGCCTGGCCCTTGAATGGCTGAACATGTTCCCCCAATTACCGGTATCAGGGATGACGGCCAGCATTGGCGCCAACTGCACCTTGATTGCGGTTGATGGCGATGACTGGCTGTTGCACCTGGACCCGGCCCATAGCGCCCTGTTTAACTCGACCCAGCAGCGCCGCCTGAATGATGCGTTGAACCAGTTTCATCAGCGCACACTCAAAGTGACCATAGAGCTGGTCAAGCCGGAGCAGGAAACCCCGGCCCAGGCCGCTTCGCGCTTGCGTGCAGAGCGTCAGCGCCTGGCCGAAGAGTCAATCTACGCAGACCCGTTGGTCCAGCAAATGATTGAACAGTTCGGCGCAGCCGTGCGTGACGATACGATTCAACCTGTCGATGTTATTGAGGCGCAGGCCTCGTAACACCGGCTAGATACTGACAGCCCGCAGTCATTGTGACTGCGGGTGCATTGTGCAAATAACGTTTGAGGTGATTCCCATGATGAAAGGTGGCATGGCCGGCCTGATGAAGCAGGCGCAGCAGATGCAGGAAAAAATGGCCAAGATGCAGGAAGAACTGGCCAACGCTGAAGTCACCGGTAAAGCCGGTGGCGACATGGTGACGGTGGTCATGACCGGCCGTCACGACCTCAAGCGTGTGAACATTGACCCAAGCCTGCTTGAAGGCGTGAGCGAAGACGACCGTGAAGTGCTGGAAGACTTGTTCGCCGCTGCAGTCAACGACGCTGTGCGCAAGATCGAAGCCAACAGCCAGGACAAAATGTCCGGCGTCACCGCTGGCATGCAACTGCCACCGGGCATGAAGCTGCCGTTCTAAGGCGCTTAAAAATGCCGGGCCCAGCGCCCGGCATTTTTTTGCCTGCGGGTTGGCATTTGACGCTGGCCCGGACCACGGGTATAAACCGCCTCTCGTTGTTTTGTCGGACCTTTCTCTATGAGCTTCAGCCCCCTTATTCGCCAACTGATCGATGCCTTGCGCACGTTGCCCGGTGTCGGCCAAAAGACCGCACAGCGCATGGCCCTGCAACTGCTCGAGCGTGATCGCAGTGGCGGTTCGCGTTTGGCGCTGGCCTTGAGTCAGGCGATGGACGGTGTGGGTCATTGCCGCCAGTGCAGAACCCTGACCGAAGATGACTTGTGCCCGCAGTGCGCCGATGTGCGCCGCGACGACACCTTGCTCTGCGTGGTGGAAGGGCCGATGGACGTTTACGCCATCGAACAGACCGGCTATCGCGGGCGGTACTTTGTGCTCAAGGGGCATTTGTCGCCCCTGGATGGCCTTGGGCCAGAAGCCATCGGGATTCCGCAACTGATGACGCGCATTGCCGAGCAGGGTACTTTCAAGGAAGTGATCCTGGCGACCAACCCGACCGTGGAAGGTGAAGCCACTGCGCACTACATTGCCCAATTGCTGAGCAGCAAAGGCCTGATCGCGTCACGCATCGCCCACGGCGTCCCGCTGGGTGGTGAGCTGGAGCTGGTCGACGGCGGCACCCTGGCGCATTCGTTTGCCGGGCGTAAACCGATCGCTTTGTGACGTTTTAAACGCCACCCTCTCCCGGAGGGAGAGGGGGCTTTACCGAGGTGTTCTCAGGTTCAGCGCAAGGCATTTAGATAGCAGAAAATCTAAGGTATCCCCCGATCAGTTCCTTCTCCCTCCGGGAGAGGGCTAGGGTGAGGGTTAATTATTCAGTCAACGAAAACTCAGTCAGACAAAACGTCGGCACACCCGCTTCCTGCAAGCGCGTTGAGCCGCCCAATTCGGGCAAGTCAATAATCGACGCTGCTTCAAACACCTGCGCGCCCATGCGGCGTACCAGGTTTACCGCCGCCACCAACGTCCCGCCTGTGGCGATCAAGTCGTCGACCAGCAGCAGCGAATCGCCTTCGCACAAACTGTCTGCATGCACCTCCAGAAACGCTTCGCCATATTCCGTCTGGTAGCCTTCAGCCAATACGTCAGCGGGCAACTTTCCTTGCTTGCGAAACAGAATCAGCGGTTTGTTAAGTTGATACGCAAGCACTGAGCCGATCAGAAAACCACGGGCGTCCATGGCGCCGATGTGGCTGAAATCCACTTCGACGTAACGCTCGATAAAGGCGTCAGCGATCACGCGCATGGCGCGGGGCGACTGGTAAAGCGGGGTGATGTCACGAAAGATCACGCCGGGCTTGGGGAAATCAAGCACCGGACGGATCAGGGATTTGAGGCAGAAGTCGTTGACCATGGGGGTGGGTGTCCTGGCGGGCTTCGGAGCCGCCAGTATACCCCTCATGCGGCCTGCTTAGGCTTCCAGCGAACCACCGGCCAGCGCGCACAGCTTGATCGGGTCAAGAATGTGTACTTCTTTGCCTTCAGCGGTGATCAACTGGTTTTCTTGCAGGCGGGTAAACACCCGGGAGACCGTTTCAACGGCCAGGCCCAGATAGTTGCCGATCTCGTTGCGCGACATGCTAAGGCGGAACTGGTTGGCCGAGAAGCCGCGGGCACGGAAGCGCGCAGACAGGTTGACGAGGAAGGTGGCGATACGCTCATCGGCGGTCTTTTTCGACAGCAGCAACATCATTTGCTGATCGTCGCGAATTTCGCGGCTCATGATGCGCATCAACTGACGACGCAATTGCGGCAGTTGCACAGACAGTTCGTCCAGGCGCTCGAAAGGGATCTCGCAAACAGGGGTGGTTTCCAGTGCTTGAGCCGAAACCGGATACGTTTCGGTGTCCATGCCTGACAGGCCGACCAGCTCGCTTGGCAAGTGAAAGCCGGTAATTTGTTCTTCGCCGCTGTCACTAAGGCTGAATGTTTTGAGTGCTCCGGAGCGTACGGCGTAGACCGAACCAAAGGTGTCGCCCTGGCGAAACAGAAACTCGCCTTTCTTCAGTGGCCGACCGCGCTTGACGATTTCCTCTAACGCATCCATGTCTTCCAAATTCAACGAAAGTGGCAAACAGAGAGGGGCAAGACTGCAATCCTTGCAGTGAGCCTGGTTATGAGCGCGCAGTTTTACTGGCTCGGACATTTCTTCAATCCTTGTGGGAAAACACACATAAGATGCAAGGGTAACTCAGCACGATGGGTGAGGCTAGGGCGCACCGGGCCGCGAATCGACCTCAAGTTGCAAAACGCACGGTCGATAGCGTGGTAATTGAAAGCCATTGTGAGCGAATTCATGTCGTCGATAGGTGCAATGACGTTTGGTCAAAGTGGCATACCGCCCAGTATTGAACCGGCCAAAAACACCCAAGAGGGGCCCGCAGCCAACAAGGCGTTCAAGGCCGACAAAGAAGAGGCGCCGCCACCGGCTGAAGGGGTCAAGGTGACGATCTCCGGGGCAGCCCTGAAGGCGGCCAGCGCCAGCAAGAGTGAAAACAGCGATATTGAAGACAGTGGTTTGCCGGAGACCATCCAGAGCATTCTGAAGATGATCCGCGCAATCAAAAAGAAGATCGCTGAACAAATGGCCAAGCTGCAAGCGATCATGACCAACCGCAGCCTGAGCCCGGAACAGGCCCGGTCTCAGTCGATGGCGTTGCAGGCCGAAGTGGCCGGTTTGAACGCATCGTTGACGTCGGCCAACAACAGCTTGAACAAGGCGCTGCAAGAGTCCGGGGCGAGCAGTGAGAGCATCGTCAAAGCCGCGTCCCTGGCCATGAAGTGATGACGCGGGTTTAGATCACCCGCGAGAAGCGTTGCCGGGGCTGCTGTGCCAGATACGCGTCAAATGCCATGCACACCGAGCGCACCAGCAACCGCCCTGCGGGCAGGACCGTCAGTTGGTCGTTGTTGAGTGCAATCAGGCCATCGGCCGCCATCGCCTCCAGCTCAGGCCACTGCGCTGAAAAATAGCCCCTGAAATCGATGTTGAAGGCCTGTTCGATGCGCGCGAACGGCAGGTGCAAATTGCAGATGATCTGCTGGATGACCTCGCGGCGAATCCGGTCGTCCTGATTGCACAGCAAGCCGCGACTGGTCGCCAGTTGCTCGCTGGCCAGCGTGTGCTGGTAAAGAGCAATGTCGCTGTTGTTCTGGCAATACAGCTCGCCGATCTGGCTGATGGCCGACACGCCCAGGCCGATCAGGTCGCAATGGCCGTGGGTGGTGTAACCCTGAAAATTGCGCTGCAAGGTGGACTCTTCCTGGGCAATCGCCAGCTCATCGTCGGGCAAGGCGAAGTGGTCCATGCCGATATAGCGATAACCCGCAGCGGTCAGTTGCTCGATGGTGTGCTCAAGCATGTGCAATTTGTCGGCAGGCGAAGGCAAGTCACTGGTGTTAATGCGTCGTTGCGGTTTGAAGCGCTCCGGCAAGTGCGCGTAATTAAACACCGATAAACGATCCGGCTGCAGGCTGATCACTTCCTCAACGGTGCGGGCGAAGGCCATCGGGGTTTGCTTGGGCAAGCCGTAGATCAGGTCGATGTTGATCGAGCGAAACTGCAAAGTACGCGCCGCATCAATCACCGCGCGGGTTTCTTCCAGGCTTTGCAGGCGGTTGACCGCCCGTTGCACGGCGGGGTCGAGGTCTTGCAGGCCGATACTCACGCGGTTAAAGCCCAGTTCGCGCAACAAGCCCATGGTCGACCAGTCGGCTTCACGTGGGTCGATCTCGATGCCGTAATCGCCGGAGTCATCGTCCAGCAGGTTGAAGTGCTCACGCAGGTGGCCCATTAGCTGACGCAGTTCATCGTGGCTTAAAAACGTCGGTGTTCCGCCGCCAAAATGCAATTGTTCAACTTTTTGCCTGGGGTCGAGGTGGCAGGCGACCAGGCTGATTTCCTGCTCCAGGCGTTTTAAGTACGGCTGGGCACGACCACGGTCTTTGGTGATGACTTTGTTGCAGGCGCAGTAATAGCAAATATTGGCGCAAAACGGCACGTGCACATACAGCGACAGCGGGCGCATGGCTTTGCGGCTGTCGCGCAGGGCGTGCAGAAAGTCGAATGGACTGATCTGATCATGAAACTGCATCGCCGTGGGGTACGAGGTGTAGCGCGGTCCGGCGAGGTCGTAACGACGAATTAAATCGGAGTCCCAACGAATGGCGTCGAGCATGCGGGCATTCCCCTGGGATGGCTGGCAATGCTCAGGAGTCTAGGGGCTGCGAATTTGTCGCACCTTGATTTGCATCAACGCCAGCTCTGGCTCAGCTCATGCGTTAGCTTCGCCAGGCTCTAACGGATCAATGCCCCATCAACCAATGCTGATGCGGGCCGGGCAGCGTCCAGAGGCCGAACAGCATCACCAGTAACCCACCGGCCATGCGTACGCTGCGCTTGCGCAGCACGGCGGTCATGCGTTCAGCCGCGAGGCCCGTGGCCAGTAACACGGGCCATGTTCCCAGGCCGAAAGCCAGCATCAGCAAAGCGCTGTCCAAGGCACTGCCCTGGCTGGCTGACCAGATCAAAGTGCTGTAAACCAATCCGCACGGCAACCAGCCCCAGAGCGCGCCCAACAGCAGGGCGCGGGGCAGGCTCGATACTGGCAGCAGGCGGCTTGCCAGCGGCTGGATATGCCGCCACAGCCCGCGCCCCAGGCTTTCGATGCGGGTCAGGCCGCTCCACCAGCCTGCCAGGTACAAACCCATAATGATCAGCAACACCCCGGCCAGTACCCGCATCAGCATGGCGGCCGGGCTGTTGGCGACCGCCCAGCCTGCCAATCCCAGCAGCAAACCCGCCGTGGCATAGCTGAGAATTCGCCCCAGGTTGTAGGCCAGTAACAGCTTGAAGCGTCGGCTGCGTTGCTCTTTGGGAATGGCGAATGTCAGCGCGCCCATCAGGCCGCCGCACATGCCCAGACAATGCCCGCCACCCAGCACGCCCAATATGAACGCCGAGACCAGTAGCGGGGCTAACTCAAGCATGGGGTGGCACGTGCGGATCAGATTTACTCACAGCGTGCCCGTGAGAGCCTTTGGCCTCTTCCACGGCAGCGGTGTGCTGCGGGTCCTGGTCGTCGAACAGGATGCTGTGCGCAGGGCTGTCCAGATCGTCGTACTGGCCGCTGTCCACGGCCCAGAAGAAGATAAAAATGGCGATGCCAACAATCAGCAACGCCGCGGGAATCATGATGTAAAGCGCTGGCATAAAGGCTCCAGGCGACCGGCTCAGGCCGGTAGCGGGCGAAGGTCTGACGTGGGCGGGGCAGGCGTCTGACGCGGCATGCGGGTCAGACGCAGGGCGTTAAGCACCACGCTTAGCGAGCTGATCGACATGCCGATCGCGGCCCAGATCGGTGTGATCCAGCCCAGCGCCGCAAAAGGCAGCATAAGGCCATTGTACAAACCGGCCCACAGCAGGTTTTCGATGATCACCCGGCGGGTTCGCCGGGCCAGACTAAACGCTTGTACCAAAGCGTCCAGACGATTGGACAGAAGCACCGCGTCGGCACTGGTTTTGGCCAGATCGGTGGCCGAGCCCATCGCCACGCTGATGTCGGCCGCCGCCAGCACCGGCACGTCATTGACCCCATCACCCAGCATCAACACTTTGCGCCCTTGTGCATGCAGGTCTTGCAGCACCCGCAGTTTGTCATCCGGGCGCAAGCCACCCCGGGCCTCGTCAATGTTCAACTCTGCAGCCACACTGGCAACCATTGGCGAGCTGTCACCGGACAACAGCAGCGTACGCCAGCCGCGCGCCCTGCACGCAGCGACCAGCGCCGGGGCGTCAGTGCGCAGGCGGTCGTCGAGTACCAGCCATGCCAGGGCACCGTCGGTGTCACCCAGCAGCAACCATTGGCCGGGTTCATCCGGCAGGTCCGGGGTTGCGCAATGGCTGAGCGCGCAGACAAAGCCTGGCTGACCGATGCGCAAGCGTTGCTCGCTCACCACGCCCTCAAGGCCCAGCCCCGGCGTACTCTGCACATCTTCGGCGGCGTGCAGGGCGCGGCCAAAGGCGCGGGCAATCGGGTGCTCAGAGCGGTTTTCGAGCGCGGCAGCCAGGGCCAGGCACTGGTCAGGATGCAAATCGCGCAGCGGGCGAATGGCACGTAACGCGAGGCGGCCTTCGGTCAGGGTGCCAGTTTTGTCGAAAATCACCGTGTCGATTTGATTCAGCCCTTCGAGCACGTGGCCACGGGTGAGCAGCAAGCCCAGTTTGTGCAGGGTGCCGGTGGAGGCGGTCAAGGCGGTCGGGGTGGCCAGCGACAGCGCGCAAGGGCAGGTCGCCACCAGCATCGCCAAAACGATCCAGAACGCTCGCGACGGGTCGAGCTGCCACCACAGCAGGCCAATCGCTACTGCCGCAATCAAGGAGAACAGCAAGAACCATTGCGCAGCCTTGTCGGCAATTTCGGCCAGCCGCGGCTTTTCGCTTTGGGCGCGCTCCAGCAAGCGCACGATGGCCGACAGGCGCGTGTCCTGGCCCAGAGCCAATACCTGCACCGTCAGCGCGCCCTCGACGTTCAAGGTGCCAGCGGTCACTGCATCGCCCGCAATGCGCGGCTGCGGCAGGTACTCGCCGGTCAGCAAAGACTCATCGATGCTCGATTGCCCTTCGAGAATCTTGCCATCGGCCGGAAGCACGGCGCCGGGGTGGACCAGCACCTTGTCACCAACCTTCAGCTCGTTCAGCAGAATGCGTTCGCTTTGGCCGTCTTCACCCAGGCGCAAGCATGAAGCGGGTAACACGTTGACCAGTTGCGCGGTGGCCGCCGCCGTGCGTTCGCGGGCGCGGCGCTCCAGGTAGCGCCCGGCCAGCAAGAACAGGGCAAACATGCCGACTGCATCGAAATACAGCTCGCCATCGCCGGTGATCGCAGTCCAGATACCGGCCACATAGGCACCGCCAATGGCCAGCGATACCGAGACGTCCATGGTCAGGTGGCGAGTGCGCAGGTCACGCATTGCGCCTTTGAAAAACGGCGCGCAGCTGTAAAACACGATGGGCGTGGTCAGAAACAACGCGACCCAGCGCAGGATGGTGTGCATCTCGGGGCTGAGGTCGATATTAAATTCGGGCCAGGTGGCCATGGTTGCCATCATCGCCTGAAACCACAGCAAACCGGCCACTCCCAGTTGGCGCAAAGCCAGGCGGTTTTCGCTGGCCAATTGCTCTGCCGCTTTATCGGCTTGATACGGGTGCGCGGCGTAGCCGATATGGCGCAACTCGCTCAACACGTCACTCAAGGGCAACTGGCTGTCAGCCCAGCGGATGTGCAAGCGGTGGTTGGACAAGTTCAGCCGCGCCTCACTGACGGCGGGCAGGTGCAGCAGGTGTTTCTCGATCAGCCAGCCACAGGCGGCGCAACTGATACCCTCGATCAGCAGTGTGGTTTCAGCCTGCTCACCCTCGTGGCGAACAAATGGTTTTTGCACGTCGGGGCGGTCATACAGGGCCAGCTCTTCGGCCAGTTGCACCGGCAACGCCTGCGGGTTGGCCGAGGCCTCGCTGCGGTGCTGATAGTAGTGATCCAGCCCGCCGGCCACGATAGCCTGCGCCACAGCCTGACAGCCCGGGCAGCAGAACTCACGACTCTGGCCCAGAACATCGGCGGTAAAGCGGCTGCCGGGCGGAACGGGCAGGGCGCAGTGGTAGCAAGGCGTGGGAGTGGTCATGGGGTATACCTTTTACTGCTTGCGATCTTCCGCGCCTGGAATCGGCTCGTCGCCCAGCATCAGGTCTTTGTCATGGTCGACCAGCTCTTCTTCAAACAGGCGCCAGGTCTTGCCGTCTTCCACCCCCAACAACTCCACAAAACGCCGACCTTCCACCTTGTCATCCAATTGGCCGGTGTAGCGCCCAGGCTCTGACGGGCTTTGGATCAGGATAAGGCCGCGGTCCTTTTCAGGTTGGGTCGGCGATATAAGGTTAAGCTCCAGGGTTTTCGGCTGGCTGTTGCCTTCGAGCAGCAGCACCACTTCGCCGGTCAACTCGTCCAGCCGCAGCTTGGCCTTCAGTTGCAGGGCTTGCCCCAGCAGTTCGCGGTCCAGCGAGCGGTTTATGCCCTTGCCCGCCTCGTAGTAATTGTCGTTAACCAGGTTGTCCGGGTTCTTCACCGCAATGGTCACCATCGACAAGGTCAGCGTCACCGAGCAGGTGAGAATGGCAATGATGATCCATGGCCAAATGTGTTTGTACCAAGGGCTGTAGGCGTTTGCTGCGGGCATGGACAGTTTCTCTTAACGAATATGAGGGCCGATGAATCGGCTCTTGGCTTTAACGGTGATGTCGTTGTTGTCAGCATCTTGAAGGATGAAATACACCTCGTTGGTGCTGGACGGCAGTTGTTCCGGGTCAACCGACAACTCGACCGGCAGGCTGACAATATCGCCTGCCGCGACGTTGATTTCGCGTTTGCCTTGCAGCTGCAAGTCAGGCAAACCGCTGGCTTGCAGCACGTAGGTATGGTCGCGCTGGTCCTTGTTCATGATCTTCAGGCTGTACACGTTTTCGATCCGGCCCTCGGCATTTTCGCGGTACAGCACGCGGTCTTTGCTGACGTCAAAGCCCACCAGCGAGCGCGTGAAGAAAGCAGCCGCCAGCAGGCCCATCATGGTCAGCAGCACCAGGGCATAGCCAATCAGGCGCGGGCGCAGGGTGTGGGTTTTCTGGCCCGACAGGTTGTGTTCAGTGGTGTAGCTGATCAGGCCGCGCGGGTAGTGCATCTTGTCCATGATGTCGTCGCAGGCGTCGATACAGGCTGCGCAGCCAATGCATTCAATCTGCAAGCCGTCGCGAATGTCGATGCCGGTCGGGCACACCTGAACGCACATCGTGCAGTCGATACAGTCACCGAGGCCCTGGGCCTTGTAGTCGCTGTCTTTTTTGCGCGGGCCGCGCACTTCGCCACGACGCGGATCGTAAGAAACAATCAGCGTGTCTTTGTCGAACATCACGCTCTGGAAGCGCGCGTACGGGCACATGTAAATGCACACTTGCTCACGCAGCCAACCCGCGTTGCCGTAGGTGGCGAGGGTGAAAAAGCCTACCCAGAAGTAAGCCCAGCCATCGGCCTGACCGGTGAAGAAATCCACCACCAGTTCGCGGATCGGGGCGAAGTAGCCGACAAAGGTCAGGCCGGTGACAAAGCCAATCAACAGCCACAGCGTGTGCTTGCTGAATTTGCGCACAAACTTGTTGGCGCTCATGGGTGCCTTGTCGAGCTTGATGCGCTGGTTGCGATCACCTTCGGTGATTTTTTCGCACCACATGAACACCCAGGTCCAGACGCTTTGCGGGCAGGTGTAGCCGCACCATACGCGGCCTGCGTACACGGTAATAAAAAACAGGCCAAAGGCCGCAACGATCAGCAGGCCCGAGAGCAGGATGAAATCCTGTGGCCAGAAGGTGGCGCCAAAAATAAAGAATTTGCGTTCAGGCAGGTTCCACCACACGGCCTGGTGTCCGCCCCAGTTGAGCCAGACGGTGCCGAAATACAGCAAGAACAGCAGGGCGCCACCGACCATGCGCACATTACGGAAAAACCCGTGGAAAGCGCGGGTGTAGATTTTTTCTCGCGCCGCGTAAAGGTCGATGCTTTCAGTGTTTTTAGAGGCGGGCGGCGTGACGTTTTGGACTGGGATTTTATCGCTCATAAGGGCTTACCACGGCAGTGAAGTGCCACGGCCAGTACGTGCCAACCGCGGTCAGAAGGTGTTGCAATGGCGCAATGATACCCCTGTGACTCTAGCGCAAGGGTGCGACCTTTGGTCGCGTTCCGAAAACATGAAACTTGGTATAGGAGTTGCGCTGAATCATGATGTGGATCAATTGACTTAAGGCGCGGACTACAGTGTCAAAACCGTGAATCAAGGCTCCCACGGGTTGAGTAAAGGGGCTCCGCTTAACGCAAAATCCTGGGTATTGCGGGTCACGATGGTCATGCCATGGACCAAGGCTGTCGCGGCTATCAGGGCATCGCACTCATTGCTGCGATCAGGTACATGCAGGCGCGCGCAGCGCCTGGCAACGGTGCCGTCAATGGACAGGACGCGCCCGGCAAATGCCGGCACTACGTGGGCCTCAAGCCAGTTGCGCAACGGTGCGGCCTGCCTGGGGTCCTGGCGTTCCAGACGCAGAATGCCGGTCTCAATTTCAAGCAGGGTAATGGCCGAAATATACAGTTTGTAAGCCGGTATGCTGCCGGCCCAGGCCACCACGGCAGGGTGTGCCTGGGGTTTGCGAAGTTCTGAAACCACGTTGGTATCGAGCAGGAACATTAGAGGTCCACTGGGCGCGGCGCGATGATTGCGCGTTCGGGTTCGAATTCAACCGGTGGTGTGTCGGGCATGACGAGCAGGTCGACGATGCTGGTGTTTTGGCCGGTCAGTCTTTGGTACTCCTCCATGCATAGCAGTACATGGGCGGGGCGGCCACGGTCGGTGATGTAAACAGGCCCTTGTTGCGACGCTTTTTTGGCACCGCTTGTGTCTTGATTGAATTCGCGGCTTGAAATGGTGGTGATGGTCATGGAGTGGTTCCTCCCCAAAAAACGAATGTAGTAACGTTACTACTTAAGGCGCAAGTTAACCATCTCAAAAATACGATGAAACAAAACCCCGCCGTCAACTTGCGCTGGCGGGGCCATGTTGTGTCGTACCGAGGCCGCGGGTTTACTCCGCAGGCCTGGCCTCATCAGGGTGGGACAGGCTGTACACATAGGCAGCTAGCAGATGGACCTTGTCGTTGCCTTGCAGCTCGGCCTGGGCAGGCATCTGGCCCTGACGGCCATAGCGGATGGTCTGTTGCAACTGGGCAAAGCTTGAGCCGTAGATAAACGCGCCGGGGTGGGTCAGGTTGGGGGCGCCCATCAACGGGTTGCCTTTGCCTTCCGGGCCGTGACAGACCGCGCAATTGGTGGCGTAGATGGCCTGGCCCTTGAGTGGATCGGCCTTTGCCGTGTCCGGCAATTTGCGCCCGTCAAGGCTGGTCAGCACGTACGCTGCCACGTCACTGACACCTTGCTCGCCGATGATTTCGCCCCAACCCGGCATCACCGCATGTCGTCCCGCCATGATGCTGTTTTTGATGTCGGTTGGCGTACCGCCCCAGCGCCAGTCGGCATCGGTCAGGTTCGGAAAGCCATAAGCGCCCTTGGCATCCGAGCCGTGGCACACCGAGCAGTTGGAGGCAAACAGGCGGCCGCCCATTTTCAGTGCTTGCGGGTCTTTGGCCACTTCTTCGATGGGCATAGCGGCGAACTTGGCGAAAATCGGCCCAAAGCGGGCATCTGATTTGGCCATTTCCTTTTCCCACTCATGCACACCCGTCCAGCCGGTCTGGCCATTGGCAAAAGGGGTTTTGTCTTTAGTGTCCAAGTACTCATAGCCCGGCAGCAGGCCGCGCCAGTTACCCAAACCTGGGTACAGCACCAAATAGCCCAGAGCAAAGATGATGGTGCCGACAAACAGCATGAACCACCAGCGGGGCAGGGGGTTGTCGTACTCTTCGATGCCGTCGTAGGCGTGGCCGACTTTTTCGTCGGTCTGCTCGCTGCGTTGGCCCTTGCGTGTGGCAAACAGCAGCCAGGTCAGGGCGAAGATGGTGCCCAGGGTGAGGACAGTGACGTACAGACTCCAGAACTCGGTCATTTATTTTTACTCCTGGACGCTTGTTCTTGCTCAACGTGCTTGATGGCTTCGGGGTCGTCCTTGAACGGCAACATCGTTGCGTCGTCAAACTCGGACTTGCGCTTGGGGCTGAACACCCACAAGGCCAAACCGATAAAAGCCACCATGACCAGCAAGGTGCCCAGGCCACGAATCATCCCGATATCCATTCAGATCACCGTTTGCTCTTGATGAGTGTGCCCAAGCCCTGGAGGTAAGCCACCAGTGCGTCCATTTCTGTCTTGCCCTTCACGGCATCCTTGGCACCGGCAATGTCTGCATCGGTGTAAGGCACGCCCAGGGTGCGCAAGACTTCCATCTTCTTGGCTGTTTCCTTGCCGTCGAGCTTGCGCTCAACGAGGAAGGGGTAAGCCGGCATGATCGACTCCGGCACCACGTTGCGCGGGTTGTACAAGTGCGCGCGGTGCCAGTCATCCGAGTAACGCCCGCCCACGCGGGCCAGGTCCGGGCCGGTGCGTTTGGAGCCCCACAGGAAGGGGTGGTCCCACACGCTTTCACCGGCCACCGAATAGTGGCCATAACGCTCGGTTTCGGCGCGGAATGGGCGGATCATTTGCGAGTGACAGCCCACGCAGCCGTTGGCGATGTAGACGTCGCGGCCTTCAAGTTCCAGCGCGCTGCGCGGCTTCATGCCCTCGACCGGGTTGTTGGTCACGTCCTGGAAAAACAGCGGAACGATTTGTGTCAGGCCACCGATGCTCACAGCGATGACCATGAAGAAGGCCATCAGGCCGATGTTCTTTTCAATACTGTCGTGCTTGATCATCAGTGGGCCCCCGCGACTGCAATCGTGCTTGCGGCTTCAGCTTCTGCCGGGTTCGAGGCGCGAATGGTGCGCCACACGTTGTAGGCCATAAACAGCATGCCGCTGGCGAAAATGGCCCCGCCGATGGCGCGGACAATAAAGCCCGGGTGGCTGGCTTGCAGCGATTCAACGAACGAATAAGTCAGCGTGCCGTCGTCATTGATGGCGCGCCACATCAGGCCCTGGGTGATGCCGTTGACCCACATCGAGGCGATGTACAGCACGGTGCCGATGGTTGCCAACCAGAAGTGGACGTTGATCAGGCCTACGCTGTACATCTGCTTTTGGCCATAGAGGCGCGGGATCATGTGGTACATCGAGCCGATGGAAATCATCGCTACCCAGCCCAGTGCCCCGGCGTGTACGTGGCCGATGGTCCAGTCGGTGTAGTGGGAGAGGGCGTTGACGGTCTTGATGGCCATCATCGGGCCTTCAAAGGTCGACATGCCGTAGAACGCCAGCGACACCACCAAAAAGCGCAGGATCGGGTCGGTGCGCAATTTATGCCAGGCGCCCGAGAGGGTCATCATGCCGTTGATCATGCCGCCCCAGCTCGGTGCCAGCAGGATGATCGACATGGCCATGCCCAGCGACTGCGCCCAGTCCGGCAATGCGGTGTAGTGCAAGTGGTGCGGGCCGGCCCAGATATACAGGGTGATCAGCGCCCAGAAGTGCACGATGGACAGGCGATAGGAGTAAATCGGGCGTTCGGCCTGTTTGGGCACGAAGTAATACATCATCCCCAAAAAGCCGGTAGTCAGGAAAAACCCGACCGCGTTATGGCCGTACCACCACTGGATCATGGCATCGGTCGCACCCGCATACGCCGAGTAAGACTTGAAAAAGCTCACTGGCAGAGACGCGTGGTTGACGATGTGCAGCATGGCCGTGACCACGATAAACGCGCCATAGAACCAGTTGCCCACATAGATGTGTTTGGTTTTACGCCGGGTGATGGTGCCGAAGAAAACAATGCCGTAGACCACCCAGACGATGGCCAGCAGGATAGCCAGCGGCCATTCCAGTTCGGCGTATTCCTTGGTGGTGGTGTAGCCCAGGGGCAGGGTGATGATTGCGCCGAGGATGACGGCTTGCCAGCCCCAAAACGTAAACGAGGCCAGGCTGTCGGAGATCAGCCGTGTCTGGCAGGTACGTTGCACCACGTAGTAAGACGTACCAAACAAGGCGCAGCCACCGAAGGCAAAAATCACAAGGTTGGTGTGCAGGGGGCGCAGACGACCGAAGGTTGTCCATTCAAGACCCAGGTTAAGTTCGGGCCACACAAGTTGTGACGCGATAAAAACCCCGAGTCCCATGCCAAGGATTCCCCAGACCACCGTCATGATGGCGAACTGGCGGACGACCTTATAGTTATAAGCAGTCGGATTGATTGCTGTGCTCATCGCAAGGTTCCACGGTTTTATAGTTATTAGAGGCAAAAACGGTCGCAAGTATGGATAAAGCATAGGGCTATTGCAACGAAGCCACACCTCGGGCAATACCCTTCAGCGCTTGTTTTCCGGCTTTTCCATAGGCCAAGTAAGGTCAAAATGGCCGTTAAAAAACGCCCTGTGGAAGGCTGTTGCGAAGGGGTTTGACGAGGTGACTCTGGGGGAGAAAGTAAAAGAGGCGGCGAGGAATGTCCAGACATTGTTCACAGAGTTGTATACATCTTTACAGAAGCGACTCGCCGTCGCTCCTGTAAAGAGGGGGCATTACTCGGCGGCTTTTTCCTTTGCCGTGCCATGGGACAAGCTGTAAACGTAGGCTGCGACCAATTGCACTTTGTCGTTGCCCAGCAATTCGTTTTGCGCGGGCATATGGCCTTGGCGACCATGGCGAATGGTTTGTTGCAATTGCGCAAGGCTGGTGCCGTAAATAAAGGCTGTCGGTGTCGTCAGGTCCGGCGCGCCCAATAGCGGGTTGCCTTTACCTTCAGGCCCGTGGCACGCCACGCAGGTGGTGGCGTACGCCTGCTGGCCGGCCTCCAGATTGAACGTTGCGCCTTTTGGCAGCGGTAGCCCCGCCAAGTCGTGACGAACGTAAGCCGAGACGTTTTTCACGCCTTCCTCGCCCAGCACTTCGCCCCAGGCCGGCATCATGCCGATGCGTCCGCCCATGATCGTCGCCTTGATGGTGTCGGCATCGCCGCCCCAGCGCCAGGACGCGTCCGTCAGGTTGGGGAAGCCAAATGCGCCCTTGGCGTCCGATCCGTGGCACACCGAGCAGTTGGAGGCAAACAGTCGGCCGCCCATTTTCAGGGCTGCCGGGTCTTGCGCCACTTGCTGCACCGGCATGGCTGCGTACTTGGCGAAAATGGGACCGAATTTGGCATCGGCCTTGTTCATCTCCTTTTCCCACTCGTGAACGCCGGTCCAGCCATCCTCGTAACCTGGCAGCAGGCCTTTCCAGTTGCCCAGGCCAGGGTAAAGGATCAAATAGCCGACCCCGAACACCAGCGTGCCGATGAACAGCATGAACCACCAGCGTGGCAGCGGGTTGTCGTACTCTTCGATGCCATCGAAACTGTGGCCCATGGTTTCGGTGGTTTCGCTTTTTTTCTCGCCCTTGCGCGTACCGAACAACAGCCAGGTCAGACCGATCAGCGTGCCAATGGTCAGTACGCTGACGTAAATACTCCAGAACTCAGACATTCTTTTTACTCCTGGACGCTTGCTCTTGCTCGACGTGTTTGATGGCCTCGGGGTCGTCCTTGAACGGCAGCAAGGTTGCATCGTCGAACTCTGCCTTGCGCCGCGGGCTGAACACCCAGAGCGCCAGACCGATAAAAGCCACTGCAACCACCACAGTGCCCAGCCCGCGAATCATTCCACTACTCATGTCAAACACCATGGCTCACCTCTTGCTCTTGATGGCAGTGCCGAGCACTTGCAGGTAGGCGACCAGCGCGTCCATTTCGGTTTTACCCTTGACCGACTGCTTGGCATTGGCGATGTCTTCGTCGGTGTAAGGCACACCCAGCGTGCGCATCACTTCGAGTTTCTTCTCGGTATGGCTGCTGTCCACCGGTGTCGACACCAACCATGGGTAGGCCGGCATTTTCGATTCAGGCACGACGTTGCGCGGGTTGTACAAGTGCGCGCGGTGCCAGTCATCCGAGTAACGCCCGCCCACTCGGGCCAGGTCCGGCCCGGTACGCTTGGAGCCCCACAGGAACGGGTGATCCCAGACGCTTTCACCGGCCACCGAATAGTGACCATAACGCTCGGTCTCGGCGCGGAACGGGCGAATCATCTGCGAGTGGCAGCCTACGCAACCTTCGCGGATGTACACGTCGCGGCCTTCGAGTTGCAACGCGGTGTAGGGCTTCATGCCTTCTACCGGGGTGTTGGTCACGTCTTCGAAAAACAGCGGGACGATCTGCGTCAGACCGCCAACGCTCACGCACAGAATCATCAGCAAGAGCATCAGGCCGATATTTTTTTCAATGATTTCGTGTTTCATGGCGGACTCCTCAGGCCATCTGCGCAGCGGCGACAACGTCAGCGGGCTCGGCATTACGCACCGTGCGCCACGTGTTGTAAGCCATCAGCAACATGCCACTCAGGAAAATCGCCCCGCCGATCAACCGCACGACGTAGCCCGGATGGCTGGCCACCAGGGTTTCGACGAAGGAGTACGTCAGCGTACCGTCGGCGTTGACCGCACGCCACATCAGGCCTTGGGCGATACCGTTGACCCACATCGAAGCGATGTACAGCACGGTGCCGATGGTCGCCAGCCAGAAGTGCGCGTTGATCAGGCCGATGCTGTACATCTGCGGGCGGCCGAAGACTTTAGGAATCATGTGGTACATCGCGCCGATGGAAATCATCGCCACCCAGCCCAGTGCCCCGGCGTGTACGTGGCCGATGGTCCAGTCGGTGTAGTGGGAGAGGGCGTTGACGGTCTTGATGGCCATCATCGGGCCTTCAAAGGTCGACATGCCGTAGAACGCCAGCGATACCACCAAAAAGCGCAGGATCGGGTCGCTGCGCAACTTATGCCAGGCGCCCGAGAGCGTCATCATGCCGTTGATCATCCCGCCCCAGCTCGGTGCCAGCAGAATCAGCGACATCACCATGCCCAGCGACTGCGCCCAGTCCGGCAATGCGGTGTAGTGCAAGTGGTGCGGACCGGCCCAGATGTACAGGGTGATCAGCGCCCAGAAGTGCACGATGGACAGGCGATAGGAATAGATCGGGCGTTCGGCCTGCTTGGGCACGAAGTAATACATCATCCCCAAAAAGCCCGCCGTCAGGAAAAAGCCCACGGCGTTGTGGCCGTACCACCACTGCACCATGGCGTCGGTTGCGCCACCGTACAGCGAGTAAGACTTGGTGAAACTGACCGGAATCTCAAGGTTGTTAACGATGTGCAAAATCGCCACGGTCACGATAAACGCACCGAAGAACCAGTTGCCCACATAAATGTGCTTGGTTTTGCGCTTCATGATCGTGCCAAAGAACACGATGGCGTACGCGACCCAGACAATGGTGATCAAAATGTCGATCGGCCATTCCAGTTCGGCGTATTCCTTGGAACTGGTGTAACCCAATGGCAAGCTGATGGCCGCCAGTAGAATCACCAGTTGCCAGCCCCAAAAGGTAAAGGCAGCGATTTTGGGCGCGAACAGCGTGGTTTGGCAGGTGCGTTGCACCGAGTAGAACGAGGACGCAAATAAGGCGCAACCGCCAAAGGCGAAGATCACCGCGTTGGTGTGCAGCGGGCGCAACCGCCCAAAGCTGGTCCAGGGCAAATCGAAGTTAAGTTCGGGCCAGACCAATTGCGCGGCGAGCAAGACGCCGAGCCCCATGCCGACGATGCCCCAAACCACCGTCATAATGGAAAATTGGCGGACCACCTTATAGTTGTAGGCGGTACTGATAGAAGTGTTCATGGTTCCCCATCCACGGATCAGGCGAGTTCAACGCACGCCTGGAGTTATAGGCAGACTAAAAGCGAGGCAAGCATGGGCGTAGGCGCCAAAGTGGGTATTGACGAGGATCAATGGGCGAAGTGCCTGCAGGCGCGGGGCTGGCTATGGAACGCTGCAAAAACACCGTTATCGTCAACCTTGATCCTGGCCCACGGCGCAGGTGCGCCAATGGACAGTGACTGGATGACCGGCATGGCTGAACGCCTTGCTGCACGCGGGATCAACGTGCTGCGCTTCGAGTTCCCGTACATGGCGCAACGGCGCCTGGATGGCGGCAAAAGGCCGCCCAATCCTCAGGCTAAATTGCTGGAAAGCTGGTGCGAGGTTTACAGCGAGGTGCGACGGCATGTCACTGGGCCATTAGCCATCGGTGGCAAGTCCATGGGCGGGCGCATGGCCAGCCTGGTGGCTGATGAGCTGGGCGTTGATCGGCTGGTGTGCCTGGGTTACCCGTTCTATGCCGTGGGCAAGCCGGAAAAACCTCGGGTCGCGCATCTGGCTGAACTGCACACACCGACGCTGATTGTGCAGGGCGAGCGCGACGCGCTGGGTAATCGCGAGGCCGTACATGCCTACGCGTTGGCACCGAGCATTGAAGTGTTCTGGTTGATCTCAGGGGATCACGATTTGAAGCCGCTTAAAGCCTCGGGCTTCACCCATGAGCAACATCTGGATGCGGCGGCGGACAAAATAGCCAGTTGGCTTAAATAGTCCCGCTGCAGGAGCGATCTTTAAATCTTTAAAAGCTCGCTCCTGCACAGAAATCACCGGACCTTTATTAGCGGTTAAACCGCTCCACCAGCGAATATTGAATATTCACGGTCTGGGCGAGCTCCTCACTCAGCAGGGCCGAATGCTGCGCCTGCTCGGAGGTTTGGTCGGCAAGGTCGGCAATGGTGCTGATGTTACGGCTGACTTCTTCAGCCACGGCACTTTGCTCTTCGGTGGCGGCGGCAATCTGGGTGGTCATGTCGGTGATATTGGCCACCGCTTCGCTGATCCCGATCAGTGCCGCATCGGCTTCCAATACCCGCGCCACGCCTTCTTGTGCCTGGCGGTGGCCAGCGTCCATGGTCTGTACGGCTGTGGCGGCGGTTTGTTGCAGTTTGGCAATCAAACCGTGAATCTGGCCGGTCGAGGTGCTGGTGCGTTGTGCCAGTTGGCGCACTTCATCGGCCACTACGGCAAAGCCCCGGCCCATTTCACCGGCACGCGCGGCCTCAATGGCTGCGTTCAAGGCCAACAGGTTGGTCTGGTCGGCAATGCCCTTGATCACGTCTACAACACCGCCGATCTCGTCACTGTCTTTCGCCAGTTGGGTCACCGTCGCGCCGGTTTCACCGACGACCACCGACAGGCGCTCAATGGCTTCGCGGGTTTCACCGGCAATGTCGCGGCCGCGGCTGGTCAGGCGATTGGCTTCTTGCGTGGCATCGGCGGTGCGCTGTACATGGCTGGCGACCTCTTGGGTCGTCGCGGCCATCTGGTTAACGGCGGTGGCAACCTGTTCGGTTTCAACCCGCTGGCGCTCCAGCCCGGTGGAGCTCTTGTGCGCCAGCACGTCCGATTGACGGGCTTGCTCGCTGAGGTGCTCGGCGGTGTCTTGCAGACGGGTCAGGCAGGTTTTAAGGCGCGCTTCCTGGCTCAGGATGGACATTTCCAGACGCGCTTGCGGGCCACGGCTGTCGGTGTACATCTGGGCAATCAGAGGGTCAGAAGTGGTCTGTTCGGCCAGGCGCAGCAAGCGCTTGATCCCGCGTTGCTGCCAGGTCAGGCCCAACAGCCCCAACGGAATCGACAACAGGGCGGCCAAGGCAAAACCCCAACTGGAGTTGAACAGCGCACCAATGACAAAACTCAGTTGGCTGACCAGAATGAACGGCAGCCAATCCTGCAGCACCGGCAGCCACTTGTCGCGGCGCGGTACGGCGGGCTTGCCGCGATTGATGCGCTGGTACAACGCTTCGGCGCGGCGGATCTGTTCGGCAGTCGGCTTGACCCGCACCGACTCGTAACCCACCACGCGCTCGTTTTCAAACACCGGGGTCACGTACGCATTCACCCAGTAATGATCGCCGGACTTGCAGCGGTTTTTAACGATGCCCATCCACGGCATGCCCTTTTTCAGGGTGCTCCACATATGTTCGAACACCGCCGAAGGCACATCCGGATGGCGCACAAGGTTATGCGGTGCGCGCACCAGCTCATCACGGGAAAACCCGCTGATGTCGACGAAATCGTCGTTGCAGTAGGTGATCACGCCTTTGGTATCGGTAGTGGAAATCAACCGTTGCTGCGCGGGGAATGTGCGTTCGCGCTGGGTGATGGGCTGGTTGTTACGCATGTCGTTTCAATCCGCAAGACTTTGATAGGCTTTCGGCACGCGCAACGAATTGTTTAATTAATATTTCTGCTGCAACAGCGTGCAGCAACGCTGTTGCAGTCTTGGGGCGAGCTTAAGGCGCCAGCATGGGGTAGGTGAAGAACGCCAAGTGCAGCACGTTCAAGCCAAAGTGCGTGGCAATCGCCGCACTTAGCCCGCCAAAACGATAGGCCAGGCCGTAGCAAAGCCCGGCGATGCCGGCCAAAACTACCCACTGCCAACCGGCACCGATATGCGCCAGGCCGAACAACAGTGAGGCAATCACCAAAGCCAGGGTTTGCCCGTACGGCAGTTGCTTGAACCAGCGGCTCAATCCGCCCTGCAAATAGCCGCGAAACAGCGCTTCTTCGACGAGCGTCACCAGCAGCAGGTTATTCAATAGCCAAATCCAGCCCTGGCTGGGCCACTTCGGCGCCCAGGCCACAATGCCCAGCAACAGCGCGCCACCCAGCGCGGCCATGGCGGCCAGCACCAGCCCCATCAATGCGGCGCCCACTGACGCACGCCAGTTAAAGCGCGGTGCTATCCACGGGCACACCAGTAGCAGCCAAAAGCCGATCAGGGGTTTGTCCAGATTCAGGTACATCGAAAAGGGCACGGCATCCGGGGTCAGCCGCTCGGGGCTGATGGCACGGCCGTTGTGAAAACCGGGCAGCCAATGCAGGGCCAAAGCCAGGGCCAGCAACACAAATACTGCGTGTCCGGTGTAGCGCAGCCACAAGCGTTGGGTTTGGTGGGCAGCAAGCCCGCTCACTAACAGGGCGGCCAGGGCAATAACAGCTTGAACGCCTAATTGGCCATAGCTCAGGGCAATGCCGTAGCCGAGGGTCAAGAGGGCGAGATAAGGCCAGGGCAGGGCGATCATGCGAATCCTAGGGGGAGAAGGGCGCACGAGTATAACGATTCGGCATGAAGCAAATGTTGTGAACATGAAGGTGTGGGAGCGGGCTTGCTCGCGATGCAGGCAATGCGGTTTTTCTGTTAGACCGCGTCGATACCATCGCGAGCAAGCCCGCTCCCACAGGTTTGGCTGTTACGAAGCAATCAATTGACGCAGCACGTAGTGCAAGATCCCGCCCGCCTTGAAGTATTCCACTTCATTGAGGGTGTCGATCCGGCACAGGACCTGGACCTTTTCCTGCTGGCCGTCTTCACGGGTGATCACCAGGGTCAGGTTCATTCGCGGTTGAATGTCGGCGCCGGTCAGCCCGAGGATGTCCAGGGTCTCTTTGCCGGTGAGTTTCAGACTCTTGCGGTTCTGGTCCAGCTTGAACTGCAAGGGCAACACGCCCATACCCACCAAGTTGGAGCGGTGGATACGCTCAAAACTCTCGGCAATCACCGCTTTGACGCCCAGCAGATTAGTGCCCTTTGCCGCCCAGTCGCGGCTTGAGCCAGTGCCGTATTCCTGGCCAGCAATCACCACCAACGGCGTGCCCGAGGCCTGATAACGCATGGCCGCGTCGTAGATCGCCAGTTTCTCGCCGGTCGGGATGTACAGGGTGTTGCCCCCTTCTTCGCCGCCGAGCATTTCGTTGCGAATACGGATGTTGGCGAACGTGCCGCGCATCATCACTTCATGGTTGCCGCGTCGCGAACCGTAGGAGTTGAAGTCCTTGGGCTCGACGCCTTTCTCGCGCAGGTAACGCCCGGCCGGGCTGTCGGCCTTGATATTGCCGGCTGGGGAGATGTGGTCGGTGGTCACCGAATCCCCCAGCAGCGCAAGAATGTTCGCGCCCTTGACGTCTTCGATGACCGGCAATGGCCCGTCAATGTCATCAAAGAACGGCGGATGCTGGATGTAGGTCGAGCTGTCTTGCCAGACATATGTCGCCGCCTGCGGCACTTCGATGGCTTGCCATTGCTCGTCACCGGCAAACACTTCGGCGTATTCCTTGTGGAACATGCCGGTGCTGACTTGCGCCACGGCGTCGGCGATTTCTTTCTGGCTCGGCCAGATATCGCGCAAGTACACCGGCTGGCCGTCTTTGCCCACGCCCAGCGGTTCGCTGCTGATGTCGATACGCACCGTACCGGCCAATGCATAGGCCACCACCAGTGGCGGCGAGGCCAGCCAGTTGGTTTTGACCAGCGGGTGCACCCTGCCTTCAAAGTTACGGTTGCCCGACAGCACAGATGCCACGGTCAGGTCCGCTTGAGTGATGGCTTTTTCAATGGGATCGGGCAGCGGCCCGGAGTTGCCAATACAGGTGGTACAGCCATAACCCACCAGGTCAAAACCTAACTGATCGAGGTACGGGGTAAGGCCAGCGGCCTTGTAGTAGTCGGTAACGACTTTGGAGCCGGGGGCCAATGAGGTTTTCACCCAAGGCTGGCTTTTCAGGCCTTTTTCCACGGCTTTTTTCGCCACCAGCCCGGCGGCCATCATCACGCTGGGGTTGGAGGTGTTGGTGCACGAGGTGATGGCGGCAATCACCACGGCGCCGTTTTTCAGACGCCAGGTTTTGCCATCGAGGCTGTAATCCGCCTCGCCAACCGACTCTGCGCTACCCACGGCCACGCCGCCACCGCCTTCACTTTCAAGGCGGCCTTCTTCTTTACTGGCCGGTTTGAACTGCAGGCTCAAGAAGTCGCTGAATGCTTGCGCCACGTTGGGCAGGGCGACCCGGTCTTGCGGGCGTTTTGGTCCGGCCAGGCTGGCCTCGACGGTGCCCATGTCGAGCGCCAGGGTATCGGTAAAAATCGGCTCCTGGCCCGCTTCGCGCCACAGGCCCTGGGCTTTGCAGTAAGCCTCGACCAGTTTGACGGTGGCGTCCGGGCGACCGGATAAACGCAGGTAATCGAGGGTGATCTCATCCACCGGGAAAAACCCGCACGTAGCGCCGTATTCCGGAGCCATGTTGGCAATGGTGGCACGGTCCGCCAAAGGCAAATCGGCCAGGCCATCGCCGTAAAACTCGACGAACTTGCCGACCACGCCCTTGCTGCGCAGCATTTGCGTGACTGTCAGCACCAGGTCAGTGGCGGTGATGCCTTCTTTAAGCTTGCCATTAAGTTTGAAACCCACCACTTCAGGGATCAGCATCGACACGGGCTGGCCGAGCATGGCGGCTTCGGCTTCAATCCCGCCCACGCCCCAGCCCAATACGCCAAGGCCGTTGATCATGGTGGTGTGCGAATCGGTGCCTACCAGAGTGTCGGGGAAGGCATAGGTGCGGCCGTCTTCGTCTTTGGTCCAGACCGTGCGGCCCAGGTATTCGAGGTTCACCTGGTGACAAATCCCGGTGCCGGGCGGTACCACGCTGAAATTATCGAAGGCATCCTGGCCCCAGCGCAAAAACGCATAGCGTTCGCCGTTGCGTTCCATTTCGATGTCGACGTTTTGCTCAAAGGCGCTGGTGCTGCCGAACTTGTCGACCATCACCGAGTGGTCAATCACCAGGTCAACCGGCGACAACGGGTTGATGCGCTGCGGGTCGCCTCCGGCCTTGGCCATGGCGGCGCGCATGGCGGCCAGGTCGACCACCGCCGGTACGCCGGTAAAATCCTGCATCAACACCCGTGCCGGGCGGTACTGGATTTCACGGTCGCTGCGGCGTTCCTTGAGCCAGGCGGCGAGAGCCTTGAGGTCGGGTTCGGTGACGGTTTTGCCGTCTTCCCAACGCAGCAGGTTTTCCAGCAGCACTTTAAGAGACATCGGCAGCTTGCTCAAATCGCCCAGGGTTTTGGCGGCGAGCGGCAGGCTGAAGTAGTGATAAGTCTTATCGTCGACTTTTAAGGTAGAGAGGGTTTTCAGGCTATCGAGGGAGGACATGAAATGACTCCTTTTGATCCGCACGGCACGGATCGTGTGATACGAACAGAACAGTGAGCAGAGCTTCAAACCTAGCCCTGATTCAGTGATCTGGCTAATAACTGGACTGTCTATAAGGCTTCAAGGTTCCGAACTCAGTTATCATGCCCGCCTTTTCGTGACGGACCTTGTTCCAGGACAAGGTAGCGCAGCGGTTTAATGTCTTGCCGCTGCCCAGGAGTAAATCAATGAACACCGTTTTTATGCATTGCCGGCCCGGTTTTGAAGGCGAAGTCTGCTCGGAAATCGCCGAGCATGCCGCCCGTCTTAATGTCTCCGGCTACGCCAAGGCCAAGCCAAGCGCGGCCTGTGCCGAGTTTGTCTGCACCGAAGCAGGCGGCGCTGAGCGCCTGATGCAGCGCCTGCGCTTCGCCGAGCTGATTTTCCCGCGCCAATGGGCACGCGGCAGCTTTGTCGACCTGCCAGAAACCGACCGGATCAGCGTCATCCTTGAACACATGGCCGATTTTCCGGTGTGTGGCAGCCTGTGGCTGGAAGTGGTCGACACCAACGACGGCAAAGAACTGTCCAACTTCTGCAAGAAGTTCGAAGGGCATTTGCGCAAGGCGCTGCTCAAGGCGGGCAAGCTGGTCGAAAACGCCGACGACAAACCGCGTCTGCTGCTGACCTTCAAAAGTGGCCGCGAAGTGTTCCTCGGCCTGGCAGAGTCCAACAACTCGGCCATGTGGCCGATGGGCATTCCGCGTCTCAAGTTCCCGCGTGAAGCCCCGAGCCGCTCGACCCTCAAGCTGGAAGAAGCCTGGCACCACTTCATCCCGCGTGATCAGTGGGATGACCGTTTGCACAGTGACATGACCGGCGTTGACCTTGGCGCTGCCCCCGGCGGCTGGACCTGGCAACTGGTCAATCGCGGCATGCTGGTAATCGCCATCGACAACGGCCCCATGGCTGAAAGCCTGATGGACACCGGGCTGGTGCAACACTTGATGGCCGATGGCTTTACCTTCAAGCCCAAGCAGCCGGTGGACTGGATGGTCTGCGACATCGTCGAGAAGCCTGCGCGCAATGCGGCGATGCTTGAAGAGTGGATTGGCGAAGGGCATTGCCGTGAGGCGGTGGTCAACCTGAAGTTGCCGATGAAACAACGCTATGCAGAAGTGCGTCGCCTGTTGGACCGCATTGCCGACGGCTTCAAGGCGCGCGGTATCCAGGTTGAAATCGGCTGCAAGCAGCTGTACCACGACCGTGAAGAAGTGACCTGCCATTTGCGTCGACTGGACGTGAAAAAGCCTAAATCCCGCTGATTCAGGAGTACCCCATGAGTTTTGCTGACCTGCCGCTTGACGGCACTCTGGACGCCAGCGGCCTGAACTGCCCAGAGCCGGTGATGATGCTGCACCAACACATTCGCGATCTGGTGCCGGGTGGCTTGCTGAAAGTGATCGCGACCGACCCGTCGACCCGCCGTGACATTCCCAAGTTCTGCGTATTTTTGGACCACGAACTGGTCGGCCAGGCCGAAGAAGCGGGCACGTACCTGTACTGGATCCGCAAAAAGCAGGATTGATCGGCCCAAACGTGCCGACAACGCCTACACTGCCAGTCCTTGAAAGGAGCCTGCCATGCTGATTGTTGCTGATGAAAATATTCCGTTGGTCGATGCGTTCTTTGCTGAATTCGGTGAAATACGCCGTTTGCCGGGGCGCCAGATCACCCGGGCCGATGTGCACGATGCGGATGTCTTGCTGGTGCGTTCGGTGACCAAAGTCGACCGCGATCTGCTTGAAGGCAGCGCCGTGCGCTTTGTCGGTACGTGCACCATCGGCACCGATCACCTGGCGCTCGATTACTTTCATCAAGAGGGCATTCAGTGGTCCAGTGCGCCGGGCTGCAATGCTCGCGGTGTGGTGGACTACGTGCTCGGCAGCTTGCTGACACTGGCCGAAATCGAAGGCGCCGACCTCAATCAGCGCACCTATGGTGTGGTCGGTGCTGGCGAAGTGGGCGGGCGTCTGGTCAATGTGCTCAAGGGCTTGGGCTTCAACGTGCTGGTGTGCGACCCGCCGCGTCAGGCGGCAGAGGGCGGTGATTACGTCAGCCTTGAGCAGATCATCGAACGTTGTGACGTCATCAGCCTGCACACGCCTCTGGATAAATCCGCAGAGAACGCGACCTGGCATTTGCTCGACCAGCAGCGCTTGAACCAGCTCAAACACGGCACCTGGCTGATCAACGCCAGCCGAGGCCCGGTGATCGACAACAACGCCCTGCGTGAGGTGCTAACCCGCCGCGAAGACCTGCAAGCGGTGCTGGACGTGTGGGAAGCCGAGCCGCAGGTTGATGTCGAACTGGCCGATCTGTGCGTACTGGCAACGCCGCACATCGCGGGTTACAGCCTGGACGGCAAGCAGCGGGGCACGGCGCAGATTTACCAGGCGTTCTGCGATTTTCTGGGGCAGGAAGCGGTTATCAAACTGGCCGACTTACTGCCCGCGCCCTGGCTGGCCAAGGTTGAACTGAGCGCCGACAGTGACCCGGCGTGGGCGCTGGCGATGGTATGCCGTGGGGTTTACGACCCGCGCCGGGACGATGCGGACTTTCGTCGCAGCCTGGGGGGCACGGTTCAGGAGCAAAAGCTGGCGTTTGACGCCTTGCGCAAACACTACCCGGTCCGCCGCGAGATCGAAGGCTTGCAGGTGCGCATAGAGGGTGAGTCGCAGGGTTTGACGCAGATGGTTAAAGCGCTGGGCGCAGTGCCAGTGTAGGAGCGAGCTTGCCTCGCGATCTTTTGATCTTTAAAAGATCGCGGGCAAGTAAGGTGTTGTCAGGTTCAGTCTTTATTTACAGGCTTGACCAAACGCTGTTCCAGTTCTTGGCAGGCGTTCTGAATCATCTCTTCAGTGATGAGAACTTCATTACCTTCAGCGTCGATAAAGGCACACCCCAACGACGGTTGCTGGTGGGTGCGAATTACCGGTAGTGCTTGAGTGTTGATTGATTCCATGGCCTGTCTCCTCATCAGGGTGTAGCGCTACTTTAGATCCGTTAAATGACCAAGCTGTTACACACTTGGCCGCGGAACCCAGTCCAACAGAAATACTTCGAAACTTCTACCCTCACTTTAGAACTTTAACGCCTAGGGCTTGTGGCACCCGGTCATATTCAAAACGACTGAGAAAGGTTTACCAAGTGTTACCCCGGTTCGTTGTAGGCTGTGTGCGGCTTTCAACACTCGACCCCCTTTGCGGAACACCCCCATGCTCTCTTCCCGTCAACGCCGTGCCATTCGTCTGGTCATACATTTTGTAGCCCCTTACCGCTGGCATGCGGTCGGCGCCTTGCTGGCCCTTATCGTCACGGCGGGTATCACGCTGTCGATGGGGCAGGGCATTCGTTTACTCGTCGACAAAGGCTTCATGACCCAATCACCGCACATGCTTAACCAATCCATTGGCTTGTTTTTGCTGCTGGTGCTGGGCTTGGCGGTGGGCACATTCGTGCGTTTCTATCTGGTGTCGTGGATTGGCGAGCGGGTGGTGGCTGACATTCGCCGGCAAGTCTTCAACCATCTGATCGGTTTGCACCCCGGTTTCTACGAAAACAACCGCAGTTCAGAAATCCAGTCCCGGCTGACCACCGACACAACATTGCTGCAATCGGTGATCGGTTCGTCGCTGTCGTTGTTTTTGCGTAACAGCCTGATGGTGATCGGCGGCGTGGTGCTGCTGTTTATCACCAACCCCAAGCTCACCAGCATCGTCGTGGTCGCCTTGCCCCTGGTGCTGTCACCGATCTTGATCTTTGGTCGTCGCGTGCGCAGCTTGTCGCGTCAAAGCCAGGACCGCATCGCCGATGTTGGCAGCTACGTGGCCGAGGCCCTGACCCAGATTAAAACCGTCCAGGCCTACAACCATCAGCAACAAGACCAGCAGCGCTTTGCACTAACCGTCGAAGGCGCCTTTGCCACGGCGCGCAAACGTATCTTGCAACGGGCCTGGCTGATCACCCTGGTGATCTCGCTGGTGCTGGGCGCAGTCGGCGTCATGCTTTGGGTGGGCGGCATGGATGTTATCGCCGGGCGCATTACGGGCGGTGAACTGGCCGCGTTTGTGTTCTACAGCCTGGTGGTCGGCAGTGCCGTCGGCACCCTGAGCGAAGTGATTGGCGAACTGCAACAGGCGGCAGGCGCGGCAGAGCGGATCAGCGAACTGCTGCAGTCCAAGAGCCAGATCGTTGCACCGGACAGCGGTTTGCAAGTGTTGCCAGAGCGGGTTGAAGGCAACGTGCGTCTCGAAGATGTGTATTTTACTTACCCGTCGCGTCCCGAAAGCTTCGCGATTGCGGGCCTGAGCCTGACCATCAATGCAGGCGAAACCCTGGCCCTGGTTGGGCCGTCCGGGGCCGGTAAATCGACCTTGTTCGACTTGCTGTTGCGTTTCTATGACCCCCAGCAAGGGCAAATTCTGTTGGAAGGCCGACCTGTTCAACAACTTGACCCGCAGGACTTGCGGCGTTGCTTTGCCCTGGTCTCGCAGACCCCGGCGCTGTTCTTCGGCTCAGTCGAAGACAACATCCGCTATGGCAACCCGCAGGCCACGGACGCACAGGTCGAGGCGGCGGCGCGCATAGCCCATGCCCACGACTTCATCTTGCAAATGCCCCACGGCTACAAAACTCACTTGGGTGATGGCGGTCAGGGATTGTCGGGCGGGCAGCGGCAACGCCTGGCGATTGCCCGGGCACTGCTGGTGGATGCGCCGATTTTACTGTTGGACGAAGCCACCAGCGCGCTGGATGCGCAAAGTGAACACTTGATCCAGGAAGCGTTGCCCAGCCTGATGAAAGGCCGTACCACGCTGGTGATCGCCCATCGACTGGCGACGGTGCAGAATGCCGACCGCATTGCTGTAATGGATCAGGGAAAGCTGGTGGCGATAGGCACGCATGCCCAATTGATAGCCAGTAACCCGCTGTATGCGCGGTTGGCAGCGTTGCAGTTCAACACAGCGGACTAACCCTGTAGGAGCGAGCTTGCCTCGCGATCTTTTGATCTTTTTAAAAAGATCGCGAGGCAAGCTCGCTCCTACAGAAGGGCATTAACTCAGCGGTATTCGCACAGGTAAGCCGTTTCTACTGCGACCTCAAGCTGAAACTTGCTGTTGGCCGGTACGTTGAACTGGCTGCCAGTCTTGAACGTTTCAAACTCGCTGCTGCCCGGCAGCTTGACCTTCAGTTCGCCCGAGACGACGTGCATGATTTCACGCTCAGCGGTGCCGAACTCGTATTTACCCGGGGCCATGACGCCAATAGTGGCTTTGCCTTCAGCTTGTGTGAACGCAATCGACTTGACGGTGCCGTCGAAGTATTCGTTGACTTTAAACATGGCGATTCCTCGGAATGGGTTAAAAAGGCTGGCCAGTATGCAGAAGCCGTTTTATCCCGTCACGCCCTTTTGTAGAGGCTCGGCGCTGCACTAAACCCGCAGCACCAAGGGCAATAAACGGGCTGTATTGCGCGCATCTTCCAGGGCGCGGTGCTGCTGCCCGCTGAACTGCATGCCGGCCAGTTGCAAGGCACTGTTAAGGCCCAGGGGCTGTTTTAGCTGGCGGACCTGGGCAAATTGTTGCTTGAGGTTCATATGCGGCAAACGTGCCAGGGCGCTGTCCAGCTGCTTTTGTTGCCATTCCTGTTCCAGTTGCTTGCGGTCGTACTCACCCCAACTGGCCCAACCTTCCAGTTTGGGCAGATGCTGGCCCAGCCAGCGCTCGAACTGCTCCCAAACCTGTCCGGTCGGGCTGGCGTTATCAATATTGGCTTGGGTGATATGGGTTAATTGACGGCAAAAAGCGGTCAGCAGCGGGCGCCGTTGCGGCCGTACAAAACGCTGAAAGTGGTCTATTTCGCGTCCGGCACGCGTGACCACGCTGGCACCGATTTCGATGACTTCCATTTCTTCCAGAGGCCAGCCGCCGTCATCGGTGGTGGCTTCCAAGTCAATTACCAGCCAGTGAGGCATGTGCAGCTTTCCTTAAACAACATCGGCATTGAGGATGCAGCGTAGCTAATGCGCAGCCACGGGGCACTTAATTTGTAGTGGGCCACACCACGTTTGCTTGCTAGTCTAGGCGCGCTTAAATTACGGTCGTACTCGATCTCAGGTCCTGTACCCATTAATAAGTTCCAGTCGCGGGCGTCCCCGATGTGCATAGCGTTTAAGTGTTTGCCAATGTGGATGGTCCGCAGTGTGTTGCTGGCGCTGAGTGTCACCTTGATGTCGCCGGTGTGGGCTGCGCAGGAAATTCGCGTCGGTGCGGCGCATTTTCCGCCGTATATCGTGCGCCCGGAACGCGGTTCCGACACGGGCTTGCTGCAAAAATTGCTGAGCGCGATGAATGAGTTGCAGAGCGATTATAAATTCACCGCCGTCCCCACTTCGCTGGCGCGGCGGGTGCGTGACTTTGATCAAGGGCGCGTTGACCTGATCCTATTTGAAAGCTCCAACTGGGGCTGGCAGGGGGTCGATTACGATTCTGTCGACCTTGGCCTTGTTGACTCGGAAGTGTTTATTGCCAAGCAACAGCCGGGGCGTGACCAGTCTTACTTTGATGATTTAAAGGGGAAACGGCTGGCGCTTTTTTCCGGTTATCACTACGCCTTTGCAGACTTCAATCCTGCCCCCAGCTACTTGCTTAACCACTTTGACGCGACCTTGACCTACTCCCACGAAAGCAACCTGCAGATGGTCTTACGCGGGCGGGTAGACATGACCTTGATGACCCGGTCGAACCTCAATGACATGCTCAGACACAATCCGCAGTATAAATCTCGCGTGCTGATATCTGACCGTGCCGACCAGCGCTACCATCACTACGCCTTCATTCGGCCCCATGGCCCGATCAAAGCCGAAGAAGTGACCAAGCTGATCAAAGCGCTCAAGGACAATGGCCAGTTAAAAGCGATTTTTGCCCCTTACAATATTGAACTCGTCGAGACAGAGTCCTAAATTTTGCCCCGCGACCAACGTCACACAGCCTAACTGTTGACGACAATCGTGAGTCCAAAATGACTGCAATCGCTTCGCACCCGCAGCGCCCGGCCAAACCCCAAGGCGAAGTCTATCGGCGCTTCGACCCCCAGCTTGGCGCCTGGATCTCCTTGCGTACGCTGGACATCGAGCTTGACCTCGAACGCTTCAACCGCTGGCAGAACACCCCGCGAGTACTGGCCTTCTGGGATGAAGGGGGCAGCCTTGAGGAGCATCGCCAGTACCTCGAAAAACTGGCTGACGACCCGCACACCCTGACCTTGATCGGTTGCTTTGACGACCAGCCGTTTGCTTATTTCGAAGCCTATTGGGCCAAAGAAGATCGCATCGCGCCCTTTTACGACGCAGGCGACTACGACCGTGGCATTCATATGCTGGTGGGGGAGCAGGCCCATCGCGGGCCGCACAAGGTTGCCAGCTGGTTATCCGCCTTGACCGATTACCTGTTGCAGGACGACCCGCGCACTTGGCGCATCGTGGCCGAGCCTCGTGCTGACAACGCCAAAATGATCGGTTACATGCAGGCGCAGGGCTATGCGCGGATCAAGGAATTCGACTTCCCGCACAAACGGGCGGCCTTGATGGTGCTGGAAAGGACAATCGAAAACCAACGCTAAAGCGACGTTCATTTTGAACTGCCCCCAAAAAGTTGGACACCCATCCAACTTTTTGGGTTTTCAACATGAACAAGTACACAGAGCAATTTA